>NZ_JBHUQX010000161.1:0-19184 GCF_042674225.1 Streptomyces sp. NPDC056948 | reverse complement strand
GTCCAGCTGTGGGCGACGTCCACGATGAGGCGGTCGTCCAACTGCAGCACCCGGAAGGGCAGCCGGGCGCGGAGGCCGAGTCCGATCTGGGTCTCCCCCTCGAAGCTGCCGGCGAAGCGGGTGTCCCGGAAGGTGCGGTAGCCGGTGAGGTCCACGCCCGGCAGCGGGCGCGCCACCCGGCCGGGATAGGTGGCGGCGCCGGTCTCCGGGTCGTAGGCGGGCGCGGCCACCCGCACCTCGAGGACGGCTCCGCCGGTCACGGGAATGTGGCGACCCGATCCGTCCTGGTAGAGCCGGTCGACATAGCGGACGGAGTAGCCGACGTCGCCGCCCGCGCCGGGCAGGTCGATGACCATCCGGTCGAAGCAGGTGTGACGGCCGGTCCTGATGTCCCGCACCGGCGAGATGGTGGCGCTGGTGTCGGTCTTGGCGAGACTTCCCCAGCCGGTCGGGCACGCCGCGGCCTGGGTCGCCTGCCGGGTGACGACCGGAGCCGCGCCGGCCGGGACCGCCGCCACGCCCACCGTGGCGCCCACGAGCGCGAGAGTCGCGCACGCTGTTCGGATTCGTACCATTTCTGCCCCCGAGGCTTGCCTGTTGCTGATATCGGGTGAGACGGCCGTGACGACCGAAAGGTTGCACTTGCCGCGCCGGAGTGCCGACCATGGCACATCCTGATGGGGAGCGATTGGTGTCCGGTGCGTCCGTACCGGGAGGACGCGAGATGGATGAGGCAGCCGCCGTACCGGACGGGCCGCGGTCACCCGGCGGCCCGGGCCGGGGCGGGGACACCGGCCGGATCGAGGATGCCCTCACCGCTCCGCTGATCGCGGCCGTTCGGGACCTCGGGGGGTACGGCGGCCTTGTCTACCTGCGCTCCCGCGACCGGCGCTCGCTGGTGCTGGCCCTGGTGACCGGGGTGCCCCGGTCACTGCTCAGGGCGTGGTGGCGAGTGCCCATGGGCGGCGCGCTGCCCATGGCCGATGCCTACCGGCGGGACGAGACCCTGTGGCTGCCGGACGAGCGCGTCACCATGGTGCGCTTCCCGCACTTCACCGCTGGGCTGCCGTACTCCTTCGGCTCCGCCCACCAGCCCGTCCGGGCCGGCGGGGAAGCCGTGGGCGTGCTGGTCGTGCTGCGCTCGGCCGCCCGGTCGCCGATGGACGCGGAGGCGGTGGATCTCGCGCTGCGCCCCGCCGAGCGGGACATGGAGGAGCGCCTAGGGCGCCTCGCCGCCGGCCGGTCCGGCTCGGGCGCGTACCGGGTCGAGTACGACGACGAACCCGTCAGCGTGCGACTGCCCACGGCCGCCGTCCGCCCCGTGCGGGTCGGGCTTCTCGACTGGGACCTGGACAGCGACCGGTGCACGCCGGACGACGAGGCCCTCGCGCTCCTCGGCATCGACGGGGCGGACTTCGACGGCACCATGGCGGCCGTCGAGGCCCGCGTCATCCCGGACGACCTGCACGAGCTGCGGGCGAGCCGGCAGGACGCGCTGACGCACGGCCGGGTCAGATCCCGTCACTTCCGGGTCCGGGACGAGTCCGCCGGCAGCGGGGGGATCAGCTACCGGCCCGTCGCACTGTGGGGCCATCTCGTGCGCGGCGGCACCGGCTCCGCCCGGATCCTGGTGGGCGCCCTCGTCGACGCGGCCGGCGGGCTCACGGCGGCCGAGGCGGCCGAGCGGCTGCCCGACGGGCTGTTCTCCCTGGATCAGGACGGCCGTCTGACCTACGCCAACCGCCGCTGCGAGGAACTGCTCGGCGCCGGCCGGGAGGAGCTCCTCGGCCGCTGTCCGTGGGAGGTGATCACCTGGCTCCGGGACCCCGCGTACGAGGACCGCTACCGGGCGGCGATGCTGTCGCAGGAGCAGGTGTCCTTCCTCGTGCGGCGTCCCGCCGGGAACTGGCTGAGCTTCGTGCTGTACCCGGATGTGCACGGGCTGACCGGCCGGGTCCATCCGACCGGCCCGCCCACCGGAGGCGAGGCGGCGCGCGAGGCCGGGTCGTCCGCCGGTCCCGTGCCCGGCGCCGCGGCCGTGGTGCCGCCGCCCGGGCCGGTCGCGGCGGCGCGGGCCGGGGCGCTGTACCACGTGGTGCAGATGGCGAGCGTGCTCACCGAGGCGGTCACCGTGCAGGACGTGTGCCGGGCCGTTTCCGAGCAGTTGCTGCCCGCGTTCGGCGCGCGGGAACTCGCCCTGTACACCGTCCGCGAGGGCCGGATGTACCTGCAGTGGGAGTCGGGGTACCCGGAAGGCTTCCTCACCCAGTTCGAGGGCGTCGCCCTCGACACGCAACTGCCCGGCGTCCACGCGCTGACCACGCGGCTGCCGCTCTTCTTCGAGTCGCCCGAGGACCTCTCCGTCGCCTACCCGGGCATCGCCCTGGACCGGATGCACGCCTGGTCGTTCCTGCCGCTGATCGCCTCCGGTCATTCGGTTGGCTCCTGCATCCTCGGCTGGGACACCCCGCACCGGTTCACCGCCGACGAGCGCTCCGCCCTCACGGCGCTGGGCGGGCTGGCCGCCCAGGCCATGGAGCGGGCACGGCTCTACGACTCGGAGTCCGCCGTCGCCCGCGGCCTCCAGGAGGGGCTGCTGCCGCACCGGCTGCCCGCCGTCGAGGGGCTGCGCACCACCGGACGCTATCTGCCCGGCACACAGGGCATGGCCATCGGCGGCGACTGGTACGACGTGATCACGACGGGGCGTGGCGTGGCCCTGGTCATCGGGGACGTCGAGGGCCACAGTGTCGGTGCCGCCGCGGTGATGGGCCAGTTGCGCAGTGCCGTGCACGCCTTCGCCGCGAGCGAGCGGCCGCCGCAGGAGGTCATCACCCATACCAACCGGCTGCTGACCCAACTGGAGTCGGACGCCTTCGCCACCTGCTGCTACATCGAACTCGACCCGCGTACCGGGCGCGCGTTCGCCGTGCGGGCCGGCCATCCCCCGCCGCTGCTGCGCCACCCCGACGGGCACGCGGAGGCGCTGGACCTGGTGGGCGGGGTCATGCTGGGTGTGCAGCCCGACTCGGTCTATCCCGTCACCGCGCTCACGCTGGCCCCCGGCAGCGTCCTCGCCCTGTACACCGACGGGCTCGTGGAGCAGCCCGGCAGCGACATCGAGACGGGCATCGAGGAGGTGCTCCGCGCGCTGGCCGACACCCCGACGGACTCGGTGGAGCACCTCGCCGACCGACTGGTGAGAACGGCCCGCCGCGCCCGCGAGCGCCCGGACGACGTGGCCCTGCTCCTCACGGCGTACCGCTGACGGGCCGTGCTGCCGGATTGGCTACCGCTGCGCCGGCCGCGCGCGCCGCACTCCGGCACGGCCCGTCGTTGCAGTCCCTGCGGACTCCGGCACACCCCACGCCGCGTCCTACCCGACGGGCTCTGGCACGTCCAGACCCGGTAGTCGCCATGGCATCCGGCCCCGGCGGGCTCCAGCACATCCAAGCCGGTGGACGCCACCGCCCCCAGCCCGACTGGCACCGGCACATCCAGACCCGGTAGGCACCACCGCCTCCAGCGCCGGCGGCTCCAGCACGTCCAAGCCGGTGGACGCCACGGCCGCCAGCCCGCTGGCTACGGCACATCCAGACCCGGTAGGCGCCGCCGCGTCAGGCGTCGGCGGGTTCCGACACGTCCAGGGCGGTAGGCGCCACCGCCTCCAGCCCGGCTCGCACCGGCACGTTCAGGCCCCGTAGGCACCGCCGCACCCAGTTCCGGCGCATCGCAGGCCGGCCCGGCAGGCGGGGCCGCCCGGGGCTCTCGTCCGTCCCGACACCTCGGCATCGCTCGCGCCGCACGGGCCCGGAGTACGGTGGGCGGGACCGGCGAGCGAGGTGGTGGCGGTGGAGTGGCAGCGGTACGCCGAGCAGATGGCGCAGCTCGCCCGGGATCTGGTGGCCCAGGATTCGGTTCAGGCGACGCTGGACGAGATCGCCGCTTCGGCGGTGAAGCTCGTCGAGGGCTGTGACGCGGCGGGGATCCTGACGGTGTCCAAGGGCCGGGCCGTGACGCTGTCCGTGTGTGGCGACATGGTCGAAAAGTCCGACCGGCTGCAGGGCGAGCTGGGCGAGGGGCCGTGCTTCGACGCCGCCCGCCGTGTGGACGGCGAGCGGCTGTTCCGTATCGCCGACATGACCGCCCCGCAGCCGTCCTGGCCGCGGTTCTCCCAGGCGGCCCGCGATCTGGGGATCGGCAGCATGACCGGTGTGCTGCTCTACACGCAGCAGGAGGACTTCGGCGCGCTGAACCTCTACTCGCGCCGCCCGGGGGCCTTCGGCAAGGACATCGAGGCCGCGGGCTGGCTGCTCGCCTCCCATGCCGCCGTGGCCCTGGCCACCGCCCGTACCGTCGACCAGCTCGAGCACGCCCTGGATACCCGGCACGCCGTGGGAGAGGCCATGGGGATCCTCATGGAACGCCACCGGCTGAGCGAGGACGAGGCCTTCGCCGTGCTGCGGAACATCTCGCAGAACCACAACATCAAGCTGCGCGATGTCGCCCGGCACGTCCGCGCGGAACCCGACCCGGTCTGACCGGAGCGCTTCGGGCAGCGCCCTCAGGCCCGGTGGCCGTCGGGGCGGTACGCGCGCAGCAGGAGCACCGCGATGTCGTCGGTGTGCCGTCCGGTGGGCGTCGTGTGCTGGAGGAGCCGGTCGATGAGGCGTTCCAGGTCGTGGCCGTCGGCGGCGTCGAGCTGCCCGGCGAGGTCGGACGTGGTCCGGGTGGCGTCCGTGCCGGGGAGCTCGACCAGGCCGTCGGTGTAGAGGGCGAGGGTGGTGCCGGGGAGCAGGGGCGCCCTGGTGACCGGGTAGTGGCCGCCGGTGTCGATGCCCAGCAGGGGGCCGGGTTCGACGTCGAGGACTACGGCGGGGCGGCTGGTGTGACGCAGCAGCGGCGGCACGTGGCCCGCGCTGGCGAAGGCCACCTGGTGGCGGGCCAGGTCGAGATGGGCGTAGAGGCAGGAGACGAGCAGTTCGGAGTCGAGGTCGGCCAGGAGCCGGTTGGTGCGGACGAGGACCTGGTCGGGTGCGGCGCCCGCGGTGGCGTGGGCGTGGATGGCGGTGCGCACCTGGCCCATGAGAGCGGCGGCCGCGATGCTGTGGCCCTCCACGTCGCCGATGACGGCGGCCGCGGTCGTCTCGTCCAGGCGCAGGAGGTCGAAGAAGTCGCCGCCGACCTCGATGCCGTGGCCGGCGGGCAGGTAGCGGGCAGCGACGTCGAGGCCGGACAGCTTCGGCAGGGCCCGGGGCAGCAGGGCGCGCTGCAGTTCGTGGACGAGACGGTGTTTGGTGTCGTAGAGCCGGGCGCGGTCGAGGGCCTGGGCGATCAGACCGGACAGGGAGGTCAGGACGGCGCGTTCGTCGGCGGTGAAGGTGTGCGGGTGGTCGTAGGACAGGATGCAGCAGCCCACCGGCCGGCCGGAGATGATCAGGGGCAGGAAGGCCCAGGCCTGTTTGCCGCTGATCTGGGGCGCGCCGGGGTAGTTGGCGGCCAGTTCTGCCGGGCCGGCGAAGAAGGCCGGAGTGCCGCTGGCGAGGACCTGGCCGGCCGGGGTGAGGTCGGTGTCCAGCGACAGGGCGTCGAGCCGTTCCATGACGTCGGCCGCGTAGCCGTGGTAGCCGGTGATCTTCAGACGCCCGGCCTCGGCGACGGACAGCACGAGGCCCTGGGCGCCGAAGGCGGGCAGGATCTGGTGGGCGCTCAGCGCCACGAGGTCGCGCACGGTCACCGCCTCGGTGAGCGCGGCGGCCAGGTGCACCAGTTGGTAGAGGCGTCCCGTCGGTGCGGCCGCGGGGCTGCGCGCGGCGGCGGGCGGTGACGGGGCCTCGGTCCGCTCTCCGCTCGGGACTACGCGGACGCTGATGCCGCTGGTGTCCGGGTAGAGCTGGAAGGTGAGCCACAGGTCGGGCGGGCGGAGCGCGGTGAACGACACGGGTGTGCGGCTGACGACCGCCGTGCGGTAGTGGTCCTCGTAGACGGGGTCGTCCAGCCAGGACAGGGACTGCCAGGGCCGGGTGCCGAGCAGCCGGTCGGCGCGGCGGCCGAGCAGCCGGGCCGCGGTGGCGGTGGCCAAGGTGACACGGCCCTCGAGGTCGAGGGCCAGGGCGCCTTCGGGGAGGCGTTCGAGGTAGTCGGCGGCGGCCAGGCCGGTCTGCACGGGGTGGTGCGCGGCGTCGACGGGGACGATGCGCGGCTGGTCGGGCAGGGCGGGCGGCCCTGCGGCGTCGTCCAGCAGGCGGGCCATGCGGCGGGCGCTGGAGTTGATGTGGTCGCGTTCGCGTGGCGTGATGCTGCGCGGCCGGACGGCGGGCCACATCAGGACGATGCCGCCCCAGCGGCGCCGTACGCCGGCCAGCGGGACGGCGGCCAGGGCGAACGGGTAGGGCAGGACCGCGGCGGCGCGGGGGTAGCGGCGGGCCATCTCCTCCTGGCTCGCGATGCTGACCAGGGCGTCGTCGTGGATCGCGTCGGCGACCGGGACCGGCGCGGTCAGGGGCAGCCGCTGCCAGGGGGCGCTGAACGCGATCGGCAGACCGCACAGCGCGACCAGGCGCAGCACGGGCTCGGCCTCCTCGATCAGGTACAGGCCGCCGATCGAGGCTCCGGTTCCGCGCACGGTGTCGGCCAGGGCCACCCCCAGGGCGTCCAGCGACCCGGCGCCCCCGGGCGGCTCGTTGCTCGCGGACATGCTGTCCTCCCGCTCTTACCCGGACGCTACGCCTCGCGGGGCCTGCGGGCATGTCGTCGGGCATGACTCCGCGGAAGAGTGCTACGGGCACGGAGCGTGGTGTGCGGAGGCGTCGTCGTCCAGAATCGGAAGCCGTGGACGGCGATCGGGAGGCCGGCTTGCAGACGCTGACATCACAGGATCCGCCGGCCGTCGCCGTCACCGCGGCGATCCGGGCCGGGGATCTGCCGGGGCTCGCTCAGTTGCTCGCCGACCATCCCGGTCTGGCCACGGCACGCGTCACCGAGCACGGCGAGGACGGCAAGGGCACGCGCAGTCTGCTGCACATCGCGACCGACTGGCCCGGCCATTTCCCCCACGGTCCCGAGGTGGTCGCCGCCCTGGTCGCCGCCGGGGCCGATCCCGACGCCCGCTTCGGCGGTGCGCACGCGGAGACGCCGCTGCACTGGGCCGCCAGCAGCAACGACGTGGCCGTCCTGGACGCGCTCATCGCCGCCGGGGCCGACATCGAGGCACCCGGGGCGGTGATCGGCGGCGGCACTCCGCTCGCCGACGCCCGCGCGTTCGGCCAGTGGCGCGCCGCGCGCCGGCTGGTCGAGCACGGCGCCCGCACCACCCTCCAGGACGCCGCCACGCTCGGCCTGCTCGACCGGGTCAGGGTGTACGTCGAGGCCGGGGAGCCCCCTGGGCCCGACGCGATCACCAGCGCCTTCTGGGGCGCCTGCCACGGCGGGCATCTGCCCACCGCGCAGTATCTCCACGGGCACGGCGCCGACCAGGACTGGTGCGGCTACGACGACATGACACCGCTCGACATCGCCCGCGCCCACGACGCCGACGACGTCGTGCGGTGGCTGCGCGACCTGGGCGCGAAGTGCCGCTCGTAGGGCCGCGTCACAGGCAGTAGCGCACGAGCCACTCGTCCTGGTTGTAGGCGGTGCGCGCGGGGTCGGGGGCGCCCGCGGCTCGCTCCTCGACCATGTCCTCCACGCGCACCGGCTCCGGCAGTGCGCCGAAGCGGGCCCGGCGTGCCGCTGCCTCCGTCTCGCTCCCCTGCTGCGACGTCGCGTCGTCCACCGCGATTCCCCTCTCTCGCCTGCCTCCGAGACCGATCGGCCTCCCTGGGCAAAGAGTTGACGCGCGGGGCGGGCTCTTGGTTCCCGTGGCGGCGCTCAGCCGGCTCGTTCGAGCCTACGAACTTCGCTCTGACGGTTCCCGCGGCGCGCAGACAGTGATAGGAAACTTTCCTATCAGTTCTGCACGGCCAGCTCTCCCACCCCCACTCTGTCTGGAGGCCCCGTGAGACACCCGACCCCGCGCCGCACCGCTCTGGCGTTGTTCGGCGCCGCCCTCGTCGCCGCCCCGTTCCTGAAGCCGCCGCATGCCACGGCTTCCGTCCGTGCGATCGGGCTCGACGACCCGGCGAAGAAGGAGATCGCCATGCAGCTCGTGTCGAGCGCGGAGAACTCCTCGCTCGACTGGAAGGCGCAGTACCAGTACATCGAGGACATCCGCGACGGCCGCGGCTACACCGCCGGGATCATCGGGTTCTGCTCCGGCACCGGCGACATGCTCGACCTCGTCGAGCTCTACACCGACCGCAAGCCCGGCAACGTCCTCGCGAAGTACCTGCCGGCGCTGCGCCGGGTCGACGGTTCCGACTCGCACGACGGGCTCGACCCGGGCTTCCCCGGCGACTGGCGCCGGGCGGCCCGTGACGCCGCGTTCCGGCGGGCGCAGGACGACGAGCGCGACCGGGTGTACTTCGGCCCGGCGGTCCGGCAGGGCAAGGCGGACGGACTGCGGGTGCTGGGCCAGTTCGCGTACTACGACGCCATCGTCATGCACGGCGACGGCAACGACCCCCTGAGCTTCCGCAACATCCGCAAGCGTGCGCTGCGCACGGCGAACCCGCCGGCATGGGGCGGTGACGAGGTGACGTACCTCGACGCCTTCCTGGACGCGCGGGTGTGGGCCATGAAGCAGGAGGAGGCGCACAGCGACACGAGCCGGGTCGACACCGCGCAGCGCGTCTTCCTGCGCAAGCGGAACCTCGACCTCGACCCGCCGCTGGACTGGAAGGTCTACGGCGACAGCTACCGCATCGACTGACCCCCAGGCGGCGGCCCGGCGCGGATTGGTCCACGAAACGGGCACGAGAGTGGACCTCCAGCCGGGCCGCCGCGCTGCCTAGCGTCGCCGGTATGAACGTCACCACCACGCGGGGAACCCTGCTCGCCGCGTTCGCCTGTGTCCTCGTCGGAGCGTCCTTCACGGCCAACAGCGTCCTGGGCGAGTACCCGTACGCGGGCGGCCAGTTCCTGCGCTACGGGCTGGCCTGTCTGCTGCTCGTACCCCTGGCCGGGAAGGGCTCGACCGCCCGGCTGAGGGCGCTGACACCTCGCCAGTGGGTCCGTCTCGTCCTGCTCGCCGCGGTCGGCATGGTCGGCTTCAACCTGGCCGTCATCGCCGCGGAGCGCACCGCGGAACCGGCGGTTCCCGGTGTGTTCGTGGGCTGTGCGCCGGTGGTCGTCGCCGTGCTCGTACCGCTCCTGGACGGGCGCGGGCCCAGGCGAGCGGTTCTGTACGGGGCGTTGCTCGTGGCCGTCGGCGCCTGCGCCGTCCAGGGCTGGGGACGCACCGACGGCGCGGGCCTCGCCTTCTCCGTGTGCGCCCTGGCGGGGGAGGTCGGGTTCGCCGTGCTCGCCGTACCCGTGCTGCGGCCGCTCGGGCCCCGGTTGCTGTCGGCCACGGTGTGCGCGGTCGCCGCGCTGGAGTCGGCGGCGGTCGGAGTGCTGGCCGACGGGGCCGGGTGGCTGCGGCGTCCGGACGCCGCCGAGGCCGGCGCGCTGCTGTGGCAGGCGGTGGTGGTCACCGTGATCGGGTTCGTGTGCTGGTACATGGGCATGCAGCGGATCGGCGCGGAACGCGCCACCCTGTTCTCCGGCCTCATCCCGGTCGCCGCCGCCGCTACCGCACCGCTCGTCGGCACGGGCTCCTACGGACCGGCACAGGCGGCGGGCAGCGCGCTGGTCGGCCTCGGCGTCGCCCTGGGGTCCGGGGCGCTGGACCTGACCTCGGTGAGCCGGCGCATCGGCGGGCGAGCCCGCCGCGCCGCCCCGGCGGCCACCTTTCGGGGGAACGCCCGCCCGGAGTGGCAGGGCGCCCGCGCGCCGGAAATGCCGGAGTGATCCCCCGCGCATCTAATGGACGGCACCTAATGTCTCAGCCGACACAGGAGCCACATAGATGCCGCACTCCCGCACCGGTGAAGGGGACGAGAAGGCCGCGCGTGCGGGTCTGCTGCGGCGGCTGGGCGAGTGGTGCGCACGCCACTTCGGGATCGTCATCGGGGCCTGGCTCGTGGCGCTGGTGGCACTCCAGGTCGTCAACCATGTGTCCGGGGGTGCGTACTCCGACAACTTCTCCCTGCCCCAGGCGCAGGCACAGAAGGGCCTGGACGTGCTGCAGGAGCACGATCCGCAGGCCGGCGGCTACAGCAGCCAGATCGTGCTGCACGACGACAGCCAGGACCTGACCGCGCTCAGTTCGCAGATGTCGACCACGGTCACCGACCTGGAGAAGCTCCCGCACGTCCTGTCGGCCCAGAACCCGCTGTCCGCCCCGGGCTCGTCCTCGCAGCAGCAGCCGAATGTCGGGCCGTTGTCGGACGACAAGAAGACGGCGTACATCACGGTCCGTTTCAATGTGCAGCCCTCGACCCTCGGCGCCGGATACCTGACCGGCGTCGACTCCGCCGTACAGCCGCTGCGTTCGGCGGGGGCGGAGGTCGAGTACGGAGGGCCGCTCGGCGAACTCGCGCGGCCGGCCGCCGACGACCGGGTGAGCGAGCTGATCGGGTTCGGCGTGGCCATCATCGTGCTGCTGGTCGGATTCGGCAGTGTGATCGCCGCCGGCATTCCGCTGCTCACCGCGCTGATCAGTGTCGTCGGCGGGCTCGCCATCCTCGGGTTGCTGGCCGCCGCGTTCACCTTCGCGACGGTCTCACCGACCCTGGCCACCATGATCGGCCTCGGTGTCGGGATCGACTACGCCCTGTTCATGATCACCCGTCACCGGCAGAACCTCATCGACGGTGCGGACCCGGTGCAGGCGGCCGGGCAGGCCGCGAGCACCAGCGGCCATGCCGTCCTCGTCTCCGGCTGTACGGTGATCATCGCGCTGGCGGGCCTGTCCGCGTCCGGGGTCTCCTTCATCTCCCTGCTCGGTCTCGCCGCCGCCGTCACCGTGGTCTCGGCCGTCGTCGGCGCGCTCACCCTGGTCCCCGCCCTGCTCGGGCTCATCGGCCGGCACATCGACCGCTACCACGTGCGCCGCCCCGTCGCCGAGACCGACGCCGCGGCCGGTGAGACGGCGCAGGGCACCTGGCACCGGTACGCCCAGCGGGTGGAACGCAGGCCGCTGTGGTTCCTGTCGGGGGGTGTCGCCGTGATCGTGGTGCTCGCGATCCCGCTGTTCTCCATCCAGCTCGGCCACATCGGCGACGGTGCCGACCCGACCTCCTTCACCGACCGGCGGGCGTTCGACCTGATGAGCGACGCGTTCGGGCCGGGGTCCAACGGTCCGCTCACCGTCGTCATCGACCAGACGGACGTACCGGACTCGCAGCGCGACGATCTGGCCTCGCGGGCCCAGACGACGCTCGACTCGGTCGAAGGGGCCGCCGCCGTCACCCCCCTGACGCCCACCCAGGACGGGGACGTCCTGGTCGGCACGGTCTACTCGACCAAGTCCCCGCAGAACTCCGCGACCACGGACCTGACCAACCGTCTCGTCGACGACACGCTGCCGGATGTCGTCCAGGGGACGGACGCCAAGGGGTACGTCACCGGTACGACGGCGACACAGGTCGACTTCCGTGACATCGTCGCCTCCCAGCTTCCCGTGATCATCGCCGTCGTGGTGGGCCTGGCGTTCCTCATCATCCTGGCCGTGTTCCGGGGGCTGCTCGTCGCCGTCAAGGCGGCCGTGCTGAACGTGCTGTCGATCGCCGCGTCGTACGGCGTGGTCGTCGCGGTGTTCCAGTGGGGCTGGGGCGGGCCCGCGCTCGGCGTGCACGGCAAGGTGCCCATCGAGAGCTATGTGCCGATGATGATGTTCGCCATCATCTTCGGCCTCAGCATGGACTACGAGATCTTCCTGCTGTCCCGCGTCCACGAGGCGTGGCTGCGTACCGGGGACGCCAAGGCGTCGGTGGCGCACGCCCTGGAGATCACGGCGCGGGTCATCACCAGTGCCGCGCTGATCATGGTGAGCGTGTTCGCGGCGTTCATCATCAGCGACAACATCGTGGTCAAGATGCTCGGCCTGGGGCTGGCCGTCAGTGTGCTCATCGACGCCTCCGTGGTACGGCTGCTGATGGTGCCGGCCGTGATGACGCTGCTGGGGCGGCATGCCTGGTGGATGCCGCACTGGCTGGACCGGGTGCTGCCCCACATCGACGCCGAGGGGGAACAGAAGGCTGCGGGCGCCCGTCCGGCGCCGTAGCGAGCCGGTCTCAGTGGAGCACCAGGTGCACGAGGGCGACGGTACCGACCGACACGATCAAGGTCCGCAGGACGGCGGGGCTGAAGTGGCGGCCCGTCCTGGCTCCGACCAGGCCGCCCAGCGCGGATCCGGCGGCGATGAGGACGACGGCCGTCCAGTCGAACTCCGCGAAGAAGAGGAAGAGCAGGGCGGCTACGGTGTTGACGACGGCCGCGAGCACGTTCTTCACGGCGTTGAGCCGCTGGAGCGTCTCGTCGAGCAGCATGCCCATCAGGGAGACGTAGATGATGCCCTGCGCGGCGGAGAAGTAGCCGCCGTAGACACTGGCGAGCGTCAGCCCCGTGAACAGCAGCGGACCGCCGTCGGGACGGGCGGGGGCGCCGGTACGGCGACGGCGGCGGCGCACTCGCCCGGCGATGAGGGGCTGGCAGGCGACCAGGATCAGGGCGAGGCCGACCAGGGCCGGCACGATCCGCTCGAAGGCCGCGGCGGGCAGGGTCAGCAGCAGCACGGCGCCCGCGAGGCCGCCCAGCACGGCACCGATGCCGAGCAGGAGGACGCGCCGTCTCTGACCCCGAAGTTCCTCGCGGTACCCGATGACCGCGCTGATCGAGCCGGGAACCAGCCCGAGCCCGTTGGACACGGTCGCCGTGACCGGAGGCAGTCCGGTGGCGAGCAGCACCGGGAAGGTGATCAGCGTTCCCGAGCCGACGACGGCGTTGACGGCACCGGCGCCCGTACCGGCCGCGAACACGGCCGCCATCTCCCAGGGCGTCACGCCGCGACTCCGCCGCCGGTACCGCGTCCGGCGTTCCAGGTGCTGTTCATGGGGTCACGCTAGAGGGTGCGCACTTCGGGCTTCGCCGAAGGGTGCCCGACGCCGGAGATCGAGCCGGTCGGATCGGTAACGCCCCGGCACGGACGCGAGAGAACGGCGGCGGGATCCGAGGGGGATCCCACCGCCGTTCCCTGGGCACGTCAGGGCATTGTCGTGTCAGCTTCGCCTGGCGCGGCGGAGGACCACGAAGCCCGCCATGACGAGTACGGCGCCTGCCGCGGCCGGCCAGAGTTGAGCGCCGGTCTCGGCCAGGCTGCCGCTGCCGACCGCCTGGGGCTCGGTCCGGGGCGGGGTCGCCGGGGTCGCGGCGGCGCTGGTCGCCGTGCCGACGGCCTGGGACTGGCCGAGGCCGTCCGAGTCCTCGCCGGTACCGTCCTTCGAGCCGCCCTGTTCACCGGACTTCGCCGAGGGCGTCGCGTACACCTCGGCTTCGTCGGCGGGCGAGTCGCTGGGCTCCGGTTCGGGGGCCGGCTTGTCCGTCGCCGGTGGCTTGGAGGCCTCGCCCTTTCCGTCATCGCCCGTGTCGCCGGGCTTGCCGCCCGCGTTGCCGTCCTGCGGGGCGTCCGGGGTGCGGGTGGGCTGCTCCTGCGGAGCCTCGGGGGTCTTCGTCGGCTCCTCACTCGGCTCCTCGCCCGCCCCGGGCTCCTCACTCGGCTCCTCGCTCGGCTGCTCGGTCGGCGGCTCGCTCGGCTCGGCCTCCGCTCCGGCTCCGCACTTCCGGCCGTCGTTGATGCAGTCGACCATCTCCCCCATCAGGTCCTCGTCGAAGACGTTGATGAAGTCGCCGTGGTCCGTGACCGGCTTGTGCAACTGCTCGGGGAAGGAGTCCACCGCGAACAGCGGTGTCGTACGGCCGCCGTCCTGCAGGCTCGGCGCGTCGACGTCGTAGACGATGCGCTGGACGAGCTGCGGAATCGGCCGGAAGCCGGACGGGCAGGCGCCGGCGGCGTCGGCGAACGCCACGTGGGTGCGGTGGTTGGCGCTGTCGATGTTGCGGCCGTCCCAGCAGCTCTGGAACTTGAAGGAGCGCACGACGTCGCTGCCCTTGGGGCACAGCGGGTACTTGTCCTTGAGCTGCCGGTCCTCGAAGCCGGTGCAGCTCCAGGAGGCGTTGGCGTTGGCCGTGCCGTTGACGAACGCCTTGGCGTCGCCGGTGATGATGCGCAGCAGCCGCGGCATGGCGGTGACCTTGTCGCGCGGGTTCCCCACGAAGTCGAGCGTGACCTGCTTCGGTGTGACGATCGCGCCGGCGTTGCCTTCGATGCCGCCGCCGGGCGAGTTGGCGTCCTGCTCCTGGGTGCCGTTCTGCACGCGCACGACGGGCCAGTAGTAGGAGGACTTGTCGCCCTGGTCGTCGCAGCTCGTCTCGGCGTTCGCGAGGTCCTGGTCGCTGGCGAAGGCGTTGTTGGCCTGGTTGCCGACGTAGTCGTGGAAGTGGTGGGCGCCGTTGGTGACGCCCGGGGCGGCGATGATGTTGTCGGAGTTGAACAGGCCGTTCTCGTTCACGCCGCAACTGGTGGCGAAGGTGCCGCGGGAGGCGTTGCCCTTCTGGCGGGGGCTGTTCACATTGGGCTGGACGCTGGTGATGTCCGCGAAGTCGGCGGCGACCGGTCCGTTGCCCGCCTGTCCGCCGTTGTTGCCCTGGCCCTGCTCCTGGCCGTTCCCCTGCTCCTGGCCGTCCTGGCCCTGCTCCTGGCCGGGCTGCTCTTCGCCGTCGCCGTCCTGGCCCTCGCCCTGCTCGGGGGCCTGGTTGCCGGAGTCCCGGACGGTGCAGGCCGCGAGGGCGTCGAGTGCCTCGGGGCGGTCGCCCACCCGGTCGATGGCGATGGCGATGCGCTCGAGGGTCGCGCCTCGCTTCTCCTTCAGCGGGTTCATGATCGCGTTGTCGGCGAAGCCGGAATCCTGCTGGATCTGTTGCGCCGATTCGCTCAGCCGCTGGTAGGCCTTGGCTATCTGCTCGTCCAGAAGGGCGAGCTCCTTGTCGACCTCCCCCCTCGCCTGCTCGGGGACCGAGGTCAGCCGGCTGCCGACGTCCGGGCAGTCGATCGTGGCTCCGGCGGTCCGCACCCCCGTACCGGACCGCGTCTGGGCGGACTCACCGCCCGAACCGCCGTCCGTGGCCGAGGCATAGACGTTCGCCGCCATCAGGCCGCCTCCGCCCAGCATCAGCGCGACTGCGGCGAAGGTCGCGCGCCGTGGGCCTGTAGGGCGTCTTCGCGTATTGCGTGCCAAGGGTGCTCTCCTGCGCTTGAGGCGTGCCGGGCATGAAAATCCCCTCGCCCCATACGTGCGGGAGCACCGGAGCGTTCAGCCGCCCCTGAAATTCTTCGGGAACTCTCAGAAAGCCCGCACAGCCGTACCCCGCCGGACTCGCCCGTCCTGCGGGGTACGACAGCCGAAGCGGCAGGTCAGCGGAAGTTCACATCACTGCACAGGAAGTAGGTCTGGTCCATGTGCGACGCCTGCCAGATCGTGTAGACGACGTGCCGGCCGCTCAGCCCCGAAGTGCTCACGGGAATCTCGTAGTTCTGGCTGGGCCCGTACTTGCCGGTGCGGGTGACGAGCCGGAGGTCGTTCCAGGTCAGGGGCTGGGTAGCGGGGTCGAAGCCCTGCCGCGTGACGTACACGAGGAAGTAGTCGGCGCCGTGACTGGCCTGGTCGTACAGCTTCACGGTGAAGTTGCCGCCGATGTCGGTCGTCTTCCAGGCGCCGACCGTGTCGAGGGAGTTGTACCGGCCGCCCTCGGTCCGGCCGCCGCTGCACAGTTGGCCGTTGGGCACCACGGCCTGGAAGTTTCCGCCGGAGCCGTTGCGGTACAGGCCGTTCCAGTTCCACATGGCGTTCGCGTCGCTCCGCCACGCCTGCCAGCACATGGGGTCCTGCTGGGCCATGGCGGGGTTGAGGTGGTCGTTGCCCCAGCGCAGCCAGCAGCCGTAGTTGCGGGATGCCGGGTCGACGACCGAGCCGTGGGCGACGGCGGTGCCGCTCCACGGGATCAGGCTGAGCAGCGCGGCGACCAGCACGCTCAGGGCGAGCGTCAGACGGGACCGGACCGGACGGGGCACTTCACGAGCATGACCATGACAATTCATGATCTCCTCTTTCGGATGTGGGGGTTGCGGTGCTTGCGGTGTGCCGTGGGGAGAGCGGGAACGCGTGGGAGCGCTCCCGCACTCTCCACGCTGCGCCCGATGGCACGGGTCGGCAACGCACGATTGCGCCACTTCCGTCAGAGCCGGTCGAGTTCCTTCGTGGTGCGTCCGAGGTAGGTGGCCGAGCCGGGCTCCGGAACGTCGATCTCGTGGAACCCCAGGCGGTCGTAGAACGCTCTGGCCTCGGTGTTGGCGGTCGCCATGGCCAGGTGGACGGCCGGGACTCCCCTGCCCTGGAGCGCCCCGAGCAGCGTCCGCATCAGGCGGCGTCCGTGGCCCCGGCCCTGCCAGTCGGGCAGCAGGTCGATGTGCAGATGCGCGGGATACGCGGCCAGTTCGGGCACCACCATCCGTTCCGGGTGGTGCAGCAGGCGGGCCATCGCCTCGTCCGGGGTGCGCGGCGGGTCGGGCGGTTCCGGGTAGCGGCCGGCGACCAGGGGCAGCCACGTGGTGCGGAACTCCGCGGCGAAGCGCGGGGTGTCGGCGGCGCCGAGGATGTAGCCGACCGCCCGCCCCCGGCCGTCGTCCAGCACGAAGGCCAGTTCCGGCTCCAGACGGACGTAGGGAGCCGCGAAGGTCACCGGGAAGATGCCCGGGTCCGCGTAGTGCGGGCGGCTGTCCTGGCCGGCGTGCGCGGTGCGGATACAGATGTCGTCGAGGGCCGGCCGGTCCTCGGGGCGGTACGGGCGGATGGCGGGGGACGTGGTCATGGCGGCATCGTGCACGGTGTGGGAGCGCTCCCTCAACCCGCCGCCCAAGGCCGTGCGGGTGCTGTCGGAGGCGCTGGAGCCGAGAGGGCTCGCGCTGCGGGGGTGACCTTCCGGCCCGGGGCGGCGGGCGTCGACGTGCCGGGCGCGGCATGACCGAGCTCGGCTTAAGGGCCCGGACCGGGGTTACCCGGCTCACATGGTGAAGCTGCATATTCCGGGACGAAAAGAACATCACGAGAGCGAGACCCCGTCTTCGGAGCCGTCGGAGAGCCCTCCGCCGGCGCCCGAGACGGCCGGTCCGGGGCCCGAAGTGGAGCGAGCGGCGCCCGACACGCCGAGTGAGCTGCCCCGGACGTCGTGGGCCGCGGTGCTGAAGGGGAGCGTGCGGGAGTTCAAGAAGGACGAGCTGACCGACCGGGCCGCTGCGCTGACGTACTACACGGTGCTGGCGATGTTCCCGGCGCTGCTCGTCCTGGTGTCGCTGCTGGGGATCACCGGCAAATCCACCACGGACAAGGTGCTCGAGAACATCCAGCAGTTCGCTCCCGGCGCGGCGCGGGACATCATCACCCGGGCCGTCGAGCAGTTGCAGGGCAACGCCGGCATCGGCTCGCTGATGGCCATCGTCGGTCTGCTCCTGGCGGTGTGGTCGGCCTCCGGCTACGTGGCGGCGTTCATCCGCTCCGCCAACGCCGTCTACGACATGCCCGAGGGGCGGCCGGTGTGGAAGGTGCTGCCGGTGCGGGTGGGTGTGACGGTGGTGCTGATGGTGCTGGCCACGTTCAGCGCGCTGATCGTGGTCTTCACGGGCGGGCTGGCCCGTCAGGCCGGGACGACTCTGGGCATCGGCGACACCGCGCTGACGGTGTGGTCGTTCGCCAAGTGGCCCGTTCTGATCGTGCTGGTCACGATCATGATCGCGATCCTGTACTGGGCGACCCCGAACGCCAAGGTGAAGGGGTTCCGCTGGATCACGCCGGGCAGTGTGCTCGCCCTGCTGATCTGGCTGGCCGCGTCGGCGGGCTTCGCCGTCTACGTGGCCAACTTCGCCTCGTACAACAAGACCTACGGCACGATGGCGGGCGTCATCGTCTTCCTGATCTGGCTGTGGATCACCAACCTGGCGATCCTGCTGGGCCTGGAGTTCGACGCGGAGACGGTACGGCAGCGGGCCGTCGCCGGTGGGCATCCGCCCGGGGACGAGCCGTACACCCAGCCGCGGGACACGCGTGCGTGGGACGAGGAGGACCGGCGCCGGGTGGAAGAGACCTGACCTGCTCAGCCCATGAGTCCGGCGGCGACCGTCGCGCCCAGTTCCCAGCACTTCTCGATGTCGCCCTTGTCCGGCTCGCCGGTCACGGTCACGGCCTCGGCCGTGCGGCGCCAGCCGAGGCCCGTCGTGATCGACTCGATGCCCCGCACCGCTCCCGTGACGTCGTTCCCGCCGTGCACGTAGTAGCCGAAGGGCCGGCCGCGCGTCGCGTCCAGGCACGGGTAGTAGACCTGGTCGAAGAAGTGCTTGAGGGCGCCGGACATGTAGCCGAGGTTCGCGGGGGTGCCGAGGAGGTAGCCGTCGGCCGCGAGGACGTCGGAGGCGGTGGCGGACAGCGCGGGCAGGCGCACGACCGTGACGTCCTCGATCTCGGGGTCGGTCGCCCCGGAGACGACGGCTTCGAACATCGCCTGGCAGTTGGGCGAGGGCGTGTGATGGACGATCAGCAAGGTGGCCACGGCATCCGACCTTACAAGTCGTGAGGAGCATGCGTGCGCGGCGCGAGATCTGGTACCCGTCCGTCGCTCTCCGTACGAGAAAGGGAGGTACCGCCTTGTCACAGGTAGAGGAATCCATCGAGGTCCGCGTCCCGGTGCACACGGCCTACAACCAGTGGACCCAGTTCGAGGACTTTCCCCGGTTCATGGAGGGCGTCGAGCGCATCGAGCAGCGCAGCGACACGCTGACGCACTGGGTGACGAAGGTCGGCGGCCAGGAGCGGGAGTTCGACGCGGAGATCACCGAGCAGGTTCCCGACGAGCGGGTCGCCTGGACGACGGTGGGCGGCGAGGCGAGGCAGGCCGGTGTGGTCACCTTCCACCGCATCCAGGACGACACGACCAAGGTCATGCTGCAGTTGGAGTTCGACCCCGTGGGGCTGACCGAGACCGTGGGCGACAAGCTCGGGTTCGTCAAGCGGCAGGTCTCGGGTGACCTGCGGCGGTTCAAGCAGTTCATGGAGACCCGTGGGTCGGAGACGGGTGCCTGGCGCGGCGCGGTCTGAGCC
>NZ_JBHUQX010000160.1:0-19238 GCF_042674225.1 Streptomyces sp. NPDC056948 | reverse complement strand
GTGGACACACCGCCGGCCCCCGGCCGGAAGCAGTCCGACGGCCGGACGCGGCAGCGCCCGCTGGCGCTGCGGCTGCTCGCCCGGCCCGAGGTCGGCGTCTTCCTCGGCGCCGTCGCCGTGCTCGTGTTCTTCCTGTTCACGGCGCCGCCGGTGCGCGACGGCAGCTCGATGGCCAACATCCTGTACCAGTCGTCGACCATCGGGATCATGGCGCTGCCCGTGGCGCTGCTGATGATCGGCGGCGAGTTCGACCTGTCGGCCGGTGTCGCCGTGATCACCTCGGCGCTGACCGCGTCGATGCTCAGCTACCAACTGACCCTGAACGTCTGGGTGGGCGTGATCGTCGCCCTGCTCGTGTCGCTCGCGATCGGCGCGTTCAACGGCTGGCTGCTGGTCAAGACCGGCTTGCCGAGCTTCCTGGTCACCCTGGGCACCTTCCTGATCCTGCAGGGCGTGAACCTCGCCGTCACCAAGCTGGTCACCGAGAACGTGGCCACCGACGACATCAGCGACATGGACGGCTTCGCCCAGGCGCAGAAGCTCTTCGCGTCGACCTTCAACGTCGGCGGGGTCAACGTCAAGATCACCGTGGTGTGGTGGCTGGTCTTCGCGGCCCTGGCCACCTGGGTGCTGCTGCGCACCAAGTACGGCAACTGGATCTTCGCGGTCGGCGGCAACAAGCATTCCGCCCGGGCCGTCGGCGTCCCGGTGACCTTCACCAAGATCTCCCTGTTCATGCTGGTCGGCTTCGGCGCCTGGTTCGTCGGCATGCACCAGCTCTTCTCGTTCAACACCGTGCAGTCCGGCGAGGGCGTGGGCCAGGAGCTCATCTACATCGCCGCCGCCGTCATCGGCGGCTGTCTGCTCACCGGTGGCTACGGCTCCGCGATCGGCCCGGTCTTCGGCGCCTTCATGTTCGGCATGGTGCAGCAGGGCATCGTCTACGCCGGCTGGAACCCCGACTGGTTCAAGGCCTTCCTCGGCGTGATGCTCCTCGGCGCCGTCCTCATCAATCTGTGGGTCCAGCGCACGGCGACCCGGAGGTGACCGCAATGACCAGCGAAGCAACCGCCACCGACGAGGCCGCCACCCAGGACGCCGCTCTCGTCGAACTCAAGGGCGCCGGCAAGTCCTACGGCAACATCCGCGCCCTGCACGGCGTCGATCTCACCGTCCACCCCGGCAAGGTGACCTGCGTCCTCGGCGACAACGGCGCCGGCAAGTCCACCCTCATCAAGATCATCTCCGGGCTGCACCAGCACACCGAGGGCCAGTTCCTCGTCGACGGCGCACCGGTGCGCTTCTCCACCCCGCGTGAGGCCCTCGACAAGGGCATCGCCACGGTGTACCAGGACCTCGCGGTCGTCCCGCTGATGCCGGTGTGGCGCAACTTCTTCCTCGGCTCCGAGATGACCAAGGGCCCCTGGCC
This sequence comes from Streptomyces sp. NPDC056948, assembly GCF_042674225.1. Taxonomy (NCBI): domain Bacteria; kingdom Bacillati; phylum Actinomycetota; class Actinomycetes; order Kitasatosporales; family Streptomycetaceae; genus Streptomyces; species Streptomyces sp. NPDC056948. The sequence continues at coordinate 17,809 of NZ_JBHUQX010000160.1, read as the reverse complement.
GGTCCGCCGTCTCGACATCGAGAAGATGAAGAAGACCGCGGACGAAGAGCTGCGCAACATGGGCATCGTCCTGGACGACATGGAGCAGCCCATCGGGACGCTCTCCGGCGGCCAGCGCCAGTGCGTGGCCATCGCCCGCGCCGTCTACTTCGGCGCCCGCGTCCTGATCCTCGACGAGCCGACCGCCGCCCTCGGCGTCAAGCAGTCCGGTGTCGTGCTGAAGTACATCGCCGCCGCCCGCGAGAAGGGCCTCGGCGTCATCTTCATCACCCACAACCCGCACCACGCCTACATGGTCGGCGACCACTTCAGCGTGCTGCGCCTCGGCACCATGGAACTGTCCGCCTCCCGCAGCGAGGTCAGCCTCGAGGAGCTGACCAACCACATGGCCGGCGGTACCGAACTGGCCTCCCTCAAGCACGAGTTGGCGCAGGTACGCGGCGTCGACGTCGAAGAGCTCCCCGAGGCGGGAGACCTCACCGCCCCCGTAGCCACGTCTTCGGAAGGAAAGTCCTGACATGGCCCTCGCGCTCGACCGCATCCGGGTCGGCTCCGCCCCCGACTCCTGGGGCGTCTGGTTCCCCGACGACCCCCAGCAGGTGCCCTGGGTACGCTTCCTCGACGAGGTCGCCGAAGCCGGCTACTCGTGGATCGAACTCGGCCCGTACGGCTACCTGCCGACCGACCCGGCCCGGCTCACCGACGAGGTGACCAAGCGGAACCTGAAGGTCTCCGCCGGCACCATCTTCTGCGGTCTGCACCGCGGCCCTTCCGAGTGGGAGTCCACCTGGGAGCAGGTCAGCAACGTGGCCGCGCTCACCCAGGCGATGAACGCCGAGCACCTCGTCGTCATCCCGTCCTTCTGGCGCGACGACAAGACCGCCGAGATCCTGGAGTCCCCGGAGCTCACCACCGAGCAGTGGCGCAACCTCACCACGGGCATGGAGCGCCTCGGCCGCGAGGTGAAGGACAAGTACGGCCTGGACATCGTCGTCCACCCGCACGCCGACACCCACATCGACACCGAGGAGCACGTCGAGCAGTTCCTCGACTCGACCGACTCCGACGCGGTCAACCTCTGCCTGGACACCGGGCACTACGCCTACTGCGGCGGCGACAGCGTCAAGCTGATCGAGACGTACGGCGAGCGCATCGGCTACCTCCACCTCAAGCAGGTCGACCCGGAGATCCTCGCCGACGTGGTGAAGAACGAGGTGCCGTTCGGCCCCGCGGTGGCGCGCGGTGTGATGTGCGAACCGCCCGCCGGTGTCCCCGAGCTGGGCCCGGTCCTGACGGCCGCGCAGAAGCTCGGCGTGGACCTCTTCGCCATCGTCGAGCAGGACATGTACCCCTGCGAGCCGGACAAGCCGCTGCCGATCGCGGTGCGCACCCGTAAGTTCCTGAGGTCCTGCGGCGCCTGACGACCCGAAAGGACGGCCATGACTGAGCGCGCCACCACCCTTGGAGTCGCGGTCATCGGTACCGGAAGGATGGGCGCCGACCATGTGCGCCGCATCCATGAAGTCACCAGCGGGGCACGGGTGACAGCCGTCGTGGACGTCGACGCGGAGCGCGCGAAAGCCGTCGCCGCCCGCGTCGACGGCTGCGCCGCCTACACGGACCCGGCCGCCGCGATGGCGTCGGCCGACGTCGAGGCCGTCCTGATCGCCTCACCGGGCCCGGCCCACGAGGCCACACTCCTCGCCGCCTTCGAGCACGATCTGCCCGTTCTGTGCGAGAAGCCGCTCACCCCCGACGCGGCCTCCGCCCTGCGCGTCCTCGAAGCCGAAACGCGTCTCGGCCACCGCCGGGTCCAGGTCGGCTTCATGCGTCGCTACGACCCCGAGTACGCGAAGCTGAAGGCCCTGCTGGCAACCGGCCAGCTCGGCCGCCCGCTGATGGTGCACAACCGGCACCGCAACGCGGCCAGCCCGCCCTTCTTCACCAGCACCATGCTCGTCACCGACTCCGTCGCCCACGAGGCCGACGCGACCCGCTGGCTGCTCGGCCACGAGATCACGGCCGTCACGGTGCTGCGCCCGACGTCCTCCGCCAACGCCCCCGACGGGCTGCGCGATCCGCAGTTCGTCGTCTTCGAGACCGACGGCGGCGCCCTCTCCGACGTGGAGATCTTCGTCAACTGCGGCTTCGGCTACCAGGTCCAGGCCGAGGTGGTCTGCGAACGCGGCACCGCCCGCATCGGCGACGGCCACGCCCTGGTCACCAACATGGCCGGCCGCTGGGGCGGCACCATCGCCCAGGACTTCACCGAACGCTTCGAGACGGCCTACGACCACGAGATCCAGGCCTGGGTCGACGCCACCCGGCGCGGCGAGGTCACCGGCCCGGGCGTCTGGGACGGCTATGCCGCGGCGGCCGTGTGCGAGGCGGGTGTACGGGCGCTGGAGGACGGCGGCCGGGTCGAGGTCGAACTCGCGGAGAGACCCGCGCTGTACGCGTGAACGCTGTATGCGTGGAAAGGGCCCGGGGTCACGCCCCGGGCCCTCTCTCTTTCTTTCCTTTTCGTGATTCCGCGTTTCCGTGGGTGCGTCAGATCCTGGTCCGTGGCCGGGGATCGAACCCGGCCTTCCGGTAAAAGGCGTCGATGAGCTCCATGGTCGTCACCGCGTCGTCCGCGTCCAGCGGCAGCGGAGCACCCTCCCGAACCCGGGCGGCGAACGCCTCAAGCTGGTAGGTGTACGACGAGCGTGTCCCGAGCCGTTCCGTGCGCTCGCCCTCCGGGGTGCGGACCACGATCCGGTCGTCCAGCTGGGGCAGCACGAAGTTCGCGGCCGTCGCCTCGCCCCGGGAGCCGACGATCCGGATGCTCATGTCCAGCCCGTCGTACGCCATGTGACAGCGGGCGGAACCCGTCGCGCCGCCGGGGAACTCCAGATCGGCGTCCAGCCACTCGTCGACCCCGGGCGCGCCCGCCCGCTCCCCGCCCCGGGCCCCGGCCGGACGCGGTGCGCCGCCCGCCCAAGGGGCCAGCATCCGCAGCGCGTGCAGGCCGTAGCAGCCCAGGTCCATCAGGGCGCCGCCGGCCAGCGGCAGCGACCAGCGCGGGTCGGTGTCCGGCGGTGCGGCGATGGCGACCATGGCCTCGGCGTGCCGCAGTTCGCCGAGTTCACCCGATGCCAGCAGCTCGTGCAGGCGGCGGGTGACGGGATGGAAGAGGTAGTGGAAGGCCTCCATGAAGACCGTCCCGGCCTCTTGGGCGGCCTGCCGTACCTCCGCCGCCTCCTCCGTGTTGCTCGCCGACGGCTTCTCCGACAGGACGTGCTTGCCCGCCGCGAGGGCGGCCAGGTTCCACGGGCCGTGCAGGCCGTTGGCGAGCGGGTTGTAGACGACGTCGATCTCCGGATCGGCCACCAGCTCGGCGTACGACCCCGCCACCCGCTCCACACCATGCCCGGCGGCGAACGCCTCGGCGCGGGCACGGTCGCGGGCGGCCACCGCGACGAGGCGGTGGCCGGTCGCCCGGGCCGGGTCGATCAGGGAGCGTTCGGTGATCCGCGCGGCTCCCAGCAGTCCTATGCGCAGTGGTTCCCGGACAGGTTCGCTCATGCCTGGCATGTCTCCTAGATCGTCACGGGACGGTGCTCGTGCCTCGACAGTGTGTACAAAGATCCTTGTCGCCCCTCGGGTGGCAGCGGCGTAGCGTGATCAGTGCCTGCGAGGGGAGCGGTGATGGGTACAGCACGCGACCTGATGATCGTGGCGATGGACGCGGCCACGAGCCGAGAGGTGACGCAGGGCGACCTGTCGCTCGGGCTGGCCGGGGGCGAGGTGATCGACTTGCTCGGCGCCGAGGCGGTGACGCTGGACGGCGACCGCATCCTGCCCCGCCCGGCGCCGCCCCTCGACGACCCTCTGCTGGAGCAGGCCGCTACGGCGCTCGTGCGCGACAAGCCGTACGAGCCGATCGAGGACTGGCTGTGGCGCAGGGGCCGTGGACTGGCCCAGGAGTACTCGACCGTCCTCGAGGAAGAGGGGGTCGTCTCACGGCCCCGGGCCTCCTGGATCCCCTTCCGCCGCAGCACCGGGCCGGCGCCGGCCGAGTCCCCCGCCCGGCAGCGCGCCCGGCACCGCCATACGACCGACGAGCCGGTGCTCGCCGCACTCGCGGCGGCCGTCGGAGTGCGCGACGAGGTGCCCGAGGACCTCCCCGTGCCCGACGACGCGTCCCAGGCCGTGCTCGCCGCGGTGGTCGACGCCGTGACGGAGCTGGGCGCCGTCCGCCACCGGCGGGCCATCGAGGACGAGGCGTTCGCCAACGTCTGGCGCGCTCCGTGAGCCGCTGGGTGCCGGGGCCCGCCCCCGGAGCGGAACATCAGACCGCCCGTACCTCCTCGATGGTCACGGGACGGTGCTCGCGCAGCGACAGGGTGCACGCGTCGGCGATCCAGCCCGCCTCCAGCGCGTCCTCGATCGTGCAGGGGGAGGGGCGGGTGCCGGCGACGACCTCGGTGAACGCGGTCAGTTCGGCCCGGTAGGCCTCGGTGAACCGGTCCATGAAGAAGTCGTGCGGGGTGCCCGCGGGGAAGGTCACGCCCGGCTCGACCGAGCGCAGCGGCAGCTTGTCCTCCAGGCCGACGGCGATGGAGTCCGTGAAACCGTGGATCTCCATGCGGACGTCGTGACCACGGGCGTTGTGGCGGGAGTTGGAGACCACCGCGATCGTGCCGTCGTCGAGGGTGAGGATCGCGCCGGTGGTGTCGGCGTCGCCGGCCTCCTTGATGTAGTCGGCGCCGCGGTTGCCGCCGACGGCGTACACCTCCGTCACCTCACGGCCGGTCACCCAGCGGATGATGTCGAAGTCGTGCACCGAGCAGTCGCGGAAGATGCCTCCGGAGGCGGCGATGTACGCGGCCGGCGGCGGCGCGGGGTCCAGCGTGGTCGACCGCACGGTGTGCAGCTTGCCCAGCTCACCGGCCTGGACGGCGGCCCGCGCGGCGACGAACCCGGCGTCGAAACGGCGGTTGTAGCCGATCTGGATCGGCACGTCCCTGCCCTGGACGGCCTTGAGCACCTCGACGCCCTCGCTCATGGTCTTGGCGACGGGCTTCTCGCAGAAGACGGGGACACCCGCCTCGACCCCGGCCAGGATCAGCGCCGGGTGGGCGTCGGTCGCCGCCGCGACGACGATGCCGTCCACGCCGGCGGCCAGCAGGGCCTCGGGCGAGTCCACGACCTCGGCGCCGAACCGCTCGGCCGCGGCCTTGGCGGCACCCGCGAACGGGTCGGTGACGACGAGCGACTCGACGGCGTCGAGCCCGGAGAGGGTCTCGGCGTGAAAGGCGCCGATACGGCCGAGGCCGAGGATTCCGATACGCATGGGTATTGCTCCTAGGTGTGAACGGGGGGTGGTGCTACGCGCTCTGTTCCTCAGTCGAGTCCACCGAGCACGTTCTGATCCCAATCGATGATCGACCCGGTGACCACCCCGGACCGATCCGACAGCAGGAGGACCACGAAGTCGGCGATCTCGTCCGGCTGGCCCAGCTTGCCCATCGGCAACTTCTCCGCGGCCTGCTCACGCCAGTCGTCCCCGGCCCCGTGGAACGCCCGCTGCGTCGCGTCCTCGCCCTCCGTCGCGGTCCAGCCGATGTTCAGCCCGTTGATCCGGACCCGGTCCCACCGGTGCGCGTGCGCGGCGTTGCGGGTCAGCCCGATCAGCCCCGCCTTCGCGGCGACGTACGGCGCCAGAAACGGCTGCCCGCCGTGTGCCGACGACGTGATGATGTTGACGACCGTGCCGGGTGCCTCGCGCGCCACCATGTCCGCGACCGCCGCCTGCATGGCGAAGAACGGTCCCTTGAGGTTGATCCCGATGTGCTGGTCGAACAGCTCGGGCGTGGTGTCCAGCAGCGTCCCGCGGGAGGTCAGCCCGGCGGAGTTCACGAGGCAGTCGACGCGGCCGTACGCCTGGACGACCCGGGCCACGGAGGCCTTCGCCTGCTCGGCGTCCGACAGGTCGGCCCGTATGTACAGGGCCTTGCCGCCCGCGGCGATCAGCTCCTCCACCAGGGCCTCGCCCGGCTCGGGGCGCCGCCCGGTGACGGCCACGACCGCCCCCTCGCGGACCGCGGCCCGCGCGACGGCGGCGCCGACGCCCTGGCTGCCGCCGTTGACCAAAACGACCTTGTCGTCGAGAAGTCCCACAGAGTTCCTCAGCTCTCTCGCCGTTCGGTTCCGGCCCGCAGCTCCGCGCGGAGCGTCTCCGGTGTCCACCCCTCGCGCAGCGCACGCCGCAGGAGATCCGCCTGAGAGGGCGGGGCCAGACCGTCGACCGGCGGGTCGCTGTCGAGGTTGGTGGGGAAGGGGTAACCTTCGGCGCTCGCCGCGATCACCCGGTCCAGCCATGCCTGGTCGGCGCCCTCGGCCCGGCGCTCGAGCAGCGCCGGGTACACCGCGTTCGTCACGGCCTCCCGGTCCACCGTCTCCATCGCGCGCCCGAACGCGGACGACACCTGCAGCAGGTTGGCCATGCGCCGGATGCCCGCCGAGCGGTTGGTGCCGGCGGCGTGGAAGAGGGCCGGGTTGAAGAAGACCGCGTCGCCCTTCGCGAGCGGGAGCTGCACCTGGTGTTCCTCGAAGTACGCCCGGAACTCGGGGAGCCGCCAGGCGAGATAGCCCGGCTCGTACTTCTGCGAGTGCGGCAGGTACATCGTCGGCCCGGACTCCACCGGCATGTCGCAGTGCGCGACCGCGCCCTGGAGGGTCAGCACGGGGGAGAGGCGGTGCACGTGCGCGGGGTAGGCGGCCGCGACCTCGTTCGACAGGAAGCCCAGGTGGTAGTCGCGGTGCACGCTCTGCGCGGCGCCGCCCGGGTTGACCACGTTGAGCTGGGAGGTGACCTGATAGCCCGGGCCCAGCCAGGCCGTGGCGACCAGCGCGAGCACCTCGTTGGCGTAGTAGTCGGCGAAGGTCTCCGCGTCGTACAGGGCCGCCTTCTCCAGCGCGTTCCACACCCGGTCGTTGGCGCCCGGCTTCGCGAAATGGTCACCGGCCGTCGCGCCCGAGGCGCGCTGCTCGGCGATCAGCGCCTCGAACACGGCGGTGGCCCGGTCCACGACGCCCGGGTCGGGAAAGGCACCGCGGAAGACGACGATGCCGGGACCGTCGGCCAGCGCGCGGGACAGCTCGGCCTGGACCACCCGGTCGCCCTCGAGCAGACCGGCGTCGTAGACGGGCACGTTCCGCTCCACGGCGGAGGCATGCGGACAGTCGGCGGGGTCCGTCGCCTGCTCGACCAGCGCGCGGAACGCGTCGAGGTCGCAGTCCTGCTCGGACAGCCAGGCACGGTGGTGTACGGAAGTGAAGGACATCGTCGTCCCTTCGGGGTCACGGAGCGACGCAGCCCTGTCATTCTTGTCAGTACAAACCCCTCGAACAACCAGCAGGCAGCCATCAAAAACCCCTCAAGGAGCCGGCGCATGGGCCACCCCTTCCCGATCCGGGAGATCGCTCGTCAGGCGGGACTGAGCGAGGCGACCGTCGACCGGGTGCTCAACGGCCGGGGCGGGGTGCGGGAGAGCACCGCGGGGGAGGTGCGCCGCGCGATAGCGGACCTGGACCGGCAGCGCACGCAGGTCCGGCTCGTCGGCCGGACGTTCATGGTCGACATCGTGATGCAGGCACCCGAGCGCTTCACTACGGCGATCCGCGCCGCACTGGAGGCCGAGCTGCCGTCCCTGCACCCGGCGGTGCTGCGCTCCCGCTTCCACTTCCGCGAGACAGGCCCGGTCGGGGAACTGGTGCGGACCCTGGACCGGATCGCCCGGCGCGGCTCGCAGGGAGTGATCCTCAAGGCCCCGGACGTCCCGGAGGTCACCGCGGCCGTCGGCCGGCTCGAAGCCGCGGGCATCCCGGTCGTGACCCTGGTGACCGACCTGCCCGCCAGCGCCCGCCGTGCCTATGTCGGCATAGACGACCGGGCGGCGGGGGCGACGGCCGCGTATCTGATGGGACAGTGGCTAGGCGACCGGCCGGGCAACATCCTCACCAGCCTCAGCAGCGGCTTCTTCCGCAACGAGGAGGAGCGCGAGATGGGCTTCCGCGGTGGGATGCGCGCCCGGCACCCCGAGCGCACGCTGGTCGAGATCGCCGAGGGACAGGGCCTCGACGCCACCCAGTACGACCTCGTCCGGGCCGCGCTGGAACGCGACCCGGACATCCGCGCGGTCTACTCGATCGGCGGCGGCAACATCGCCACGCTCAGGGCGTTCGAGGACCTCGGCCGCGAGTGCGCCGTGTTCGTCGCGCACGACCTCGACCACGACAACACCCGGCTGCTGCGCGAGCACCGCCTGTCCGCCGTGCTCCACCACGACCTGCGCCAGGACGTACGCGAGGCCTGCCACACGGTCATGCGGGCGCACGACGCGCTGCCGCCTGCGGGACCGACCCTGCCGTCCGCGATCCAGGTGGTGACGCCGTACAACATGCCGCCGCAGGCCGCGGGTGTGTGAGGCGGGGTGCCTTACGGTCGTGCCCATGTGGACATCGCGCCCGGACGGCGGGCCCGGCCGGTTGCTGACGCTCGCCGACGGCGTGTTCGCCATCGCCGTCACGCTGCTCGTCCTGGACCTCTACGTACCGCGGGGACTGGACGCGGCCCAGTACGACCAGGCCCTGCGCCGGCTGCTACCGGACCTCGGGGCCTACGCGCTCAGCGTCACGGTGCTCGGCAGCTTCTGGCACGACCATCGCAGGATCTTCCGTGATGTGCGGGAGATCGACGGACAGGTGATCACCCTGTCCATCGCCGGACTGGGCGTCGCGGCCCTGGTGCCCTTCCCGACCAGGCTGCTCGCGGAGTACGGCGACGAGCCCGTCTCGGTCGCCGTCTACGCGGCGGCGGTCGCCGCACTGGGCGCGAGCCACCTGGCGCTGGCCGCCCTCCTGGCCAAACGCCCCTGGCTCCGCGACGACACCCCCTCCGAGGCCGGTACCACGCTCTACCTCGTCGACAGCGCCACCATGGTGGTGGTGTTCGCCGCGACCGTCCCGCTGGCCCTGGTGGTGGGGTCGCACGCCATGTGGCTGTGGCTCGTCCTCGTCCCGGTGAGGTTCCTCCTCGGCCGCCGCCTCCAGAAGCAGGCCTGAAGCGTCATGCCCCCGCGGACACGTCCGCCCACGCACCACTGGCCGCCGACCGCGCCATCGCGTCCAGCGCGGCCGCACTGTGCACGGCGTCCGTGAGCGTCGCCCCGTGCGGGGTGCCCTCCGCGACCGAGCGAAGGAAGCGGGACGCCTCGATGACCTTCAGGTCGTCGTACCCCATCGAGTTCGCCGCACCCGGCTGGAACGCGGCGAACTCCCCGTGGCCCGGGCCGACGTACACCGTGGTGACGGACTGGTCCTGGTACGTGGTGCCGCGGCTGATGCCCAGTTCGTTCATGCGGCGAAAGTCCCAGAACACCGCGCCCTTCGTGCCGTGCACCTCGAAGCCGTAGTTGTTCTGCTCGCCGACCGAGACCCGGCAGGCCTCCAGGACACCGCGCGCCCCGGAGGCGAAGCGCAGCAGGCAGCTCACGTAGTCCTCGTTCTCGACGGGGCCGATTTCCCCTCCGGAGGCGCGGCTGTGGCCGGCCGTGGCGCCGGTCGGGCGGGCCCGCTCCGGCAGGAAGATCGCGGTGTCGGCGGTGAGGGACGTGATGTCACCGAGCAGATGCCGGGCCAGGTCGGTGCCGTGCGAGGCCAGGTCGCCCAGCACCCCGCTGCCGCCCCGCTCCCGCTCGTACCGCCAGGTCAGCGCACCCTCGGGATGAGCCGCGTAGTCGCTGAACAGCCGGATGCGGACATGGGTGACCGAGCCGATCTCCCCGGAGGCGATCAGCTCGCGGGCCGCTTCGACGGCGGGCGCGTTGCGGTAGTTGAAGCCGACGGTGCCCTGCACGCCCGCCTTGGCCACCGCGTCCGCCACCGCACCGGCGTCCTCGGCGGTCAGACCCACCGGCTTCTCGATCCAGATGTGCTTGCCCGCCTCGGCCATGGCGACGCCGATCTCGCGGTGCAGGAAGTTCGGCGCGGTGATGCTGACGGCCTTGACCCGCGGGTCGGCGACCACCTCGCGCCAGTCACGCGTCGTCGAGGCGAACCCGAACTGCGCGGCGGCCTCCTCCGCCCGGCCCGGCACCTCCTCGGCGACCGTCACCAGCTCCGGGACGAGGGGCAGCCGCGGATAGTGGTGCCGCACACGCGCGTACGCCTGGGTGTGCACCCGCCCCATCCAGCCGAATCCGATGACGGCGACGCCGAGCGTGTCCACCATGAGAGCCCCTCTTTGGACCGTTCCAGAACCTGTCCAGGCCACCCTGAGCGCGGTTTCCCGTAGCTGTCAAGCCTTTGACAAGCCCTGGACCCACATGGAACGGTCCATCCCATGAGACCGCCGACGATCCGTGACGTGGCCGAACGGGCCGGCGTCTCCAAGTCGCTGGTCTCCCTGGTGCTGCGCGGCTCCGACCAGGTGCGCCCCGAGAAGCGGGAAGCCGTGCTCCGGGCCGCCCGGGAGCTCGGCTACCGGCCCAACGCCGCCGCCCGCAGTCTCAGCGAACAGCGCACCCGCACGGTCGGCGTCCTCCTCAACGATCTGCGCAACCCTTGGTTCGTCGACCTCCTCGACGGCCTGAACTCCCTGCTGCACGCCCACGGCCTGCACATGCTCCTGGCCGACGCGCGCCTCAACCGCCGCACCGGCCAGGACCCGGCCGACCCGCTGCTGGACCTGCGCGTCGACGGGCTGGTCGTGGTCGGCACCCTGCCCGACCCGGCCGCCCTTGGCGCGGTCGCCGCGCGCATGCCGGTCGTCCTGGCGGGCGCCCGCGAGCCGGTGCCGCCCGGGGTGGACCAGGTCGCGGGCGACGACGAGAAGGGCGCCCGGCTGGTCACCGAGCACCTCATCGGCCTCGGCCACCGCCGTATCGCACACCTCGCCGGCTACGGAGCCGTCGGCGAACTGCGCCGCCGCAGCTTCGAGGCGACGATGCGGGAGCACGGCCTGGCGGACCGGGCCGTCATCGAGACCGGCGACATGACCGAGGAGGGCGGCTACCGCGCCGCCGTCCGCCTCCTCAACCGCCCCGACCGGCCCACGGCCGTCTTCGCCGTCAACGACATCACCTGCGTCGGCGCCCTCTCGGCGGCGGAGGAACTCGGCCTGCGCGTCCCGCGCGACGTCTCCCTCGTCGGCTACGACAACACGAGCATCTCCCGGCTGCGCCATCTGTGGCTCACCACCGTCGACAACGCCGGCCACGAGGTAGGCCGCCGCGCCGCCCGCTTCCTCCTCGACCGTTTCGAACGGCCCGGGGGAGAGGGGCGCGTGCACCTGGCGACGCCGACGCTGGAAGTCCGGGGAACGACGTTTCGTTTTCAACGAGGCTGATTCCGGCGGGATTTCCCGAGTCGCCGGCCCTGACAGGCGGGACTAGAATTTATCCCGACACCCCCAAATCCGAGAGTGCCAAGGCGGCTTGGCGTCTTCTTCTCTTTCCCTCCAGATTCGCTGGAGGAGGCATCTCATGAATGCGCACCACTCCGGACAGCAGAGGAACATGCCGGGCCCGGAGGCCCACAAGCCGCTGAGAATGGTTCCGGGTGTGGGCGAACACGCGGACGCCGACGGTGTTCTGCGGACCTACGTGGATCCCGGGGCGACCCTGACCCGCGCGCCGACGGCTCGCAAGGCCATCGACCGTTTCATGAAGGCGCGCTCCCAGGACCTCAGGACCGGGCGCATCGACCTGCGCGAGGTGGACTCCGCCGAGGGCGCGGCCACCCTGCGCGTGCGCTACCAGCAGTTCCACCACGACCTGCCGATCGTGGGCGCCACCGTCCAGGCCGTGGCCGATGTGAACCAGGCCGCCGTCATCCAGGTCGACCACACGGCGGAGGTCGATGTCACGGGTGCCCCCGACCCCGGTACGGCCCGGCCGCTCGACGCCGTGCGGAAAAACGCCCTCGCGCCGTTCCAGGGCGATTTCGCATCCGCCGGAATCGTCAGGGACGAGCTGGTGTACCTGCGGGACACGGCCAGGCCCCCGTTGCCGGAGAGCGACTATCCCAGCGCGACGGTCGCCTTGCTGAAAAAGGGGCAGAAGCCCGACGACGCCCTCCATCTCGTCCACGATCTGCTCGTCGAGACCACGGGCCCCTTCGAACATTTCCGGGTCGTCATGGACGCCGTCTCCGGCAAACTGCTCTGGCTCGCCCTGGCGGGGAAATACGTGACGGCCGGCCTCAGAGTCTTCATGCCCGACCCCGTCACCGCGTCCGACGACGCCACCGTGCACGGCGGTTCCAGCGCGGCCACCCTCGACACCTCCTGCCGGGACGTCCAGGCGGAGGTCGCTCCGGCCGCCGGGGGCAGATTCCGGCTCGACGGGGACTGGTTCCGGTGCACCGACTGGGACACCCCGGCCTTCCCCCAGCCGGAGGAGACGTCGCCGGACTTCAGCTACCGGCCCTACCCCGCCGACCGTGCCTTCCTGAGCGCCAACGCCTACTACTGGCTCGACTCCTTCGCGCGCTATCTGCGCACCCTGGGCAACACGACGCTCAACACCAACATGGCCAAGGTCGAGGTCGACGCCCAGGCCTATGACGGCCAGGACCAGAGCGAGTGGCACGGCACGCTGACACCTCCGCGGATCCGCTTCGGCGAGGGCGGCGCCCCCGACGCGGGTGACCTCGGCGTCATCGGCCACGAGTACACCCACGGCGTGTTCGACTGGCTCGACGCCCAGCACGGCGGCTCCGGCTCGTACGAGCACAGCGTCTGCGACGCGCTGCCCGCGATCTACCGCGACCGGTTCAACCCCGGCGGGCACCGGCGCACCGAGACGTTCCCCTTCGACAACAACGCGACCGACCGGTGGAGCACCGAACGACGGCTCGACGTCCCCCAGCGCTTCGACGCCCCGGCGTTCAACGGCTTCGGCGTCAACCTGCGCAACTCGATGCTCGGCACCGCACTGTGGCGGTGCTACCTGGGCATGGGAGGCGACTCGCCCGATCCCGCCGTACGGATCGCGGCGGCCGACGCGATCAACAGGACGATGCTGGAGATGCTGCTCATCGTGCCGGACGACACCTCCTCGGGGCGCGGCCATGCCGTGAGCATGGCCAGGGGCTGCATCACGGCCGACTCGACGCTCACCGGCGGCCTCTACAGCAAGGTGATGGACGAGGCCTTCGTGAACCAGGGACTGTGGGCGCCGCGGCCGGTGGACGTCTACATCGGGGACAACCCCGCCGACCTCGGCACAGTGCCGAGCGGTGTCCCGTTCTGGGAGTCGCCGGACATCTGGGTCCGCAACAACGACATCACCACGGGAGACAATCCCGAGCTCGGCCACGAGCCGCCCGTCAACGACCGGCCCAATTTCCTCTATGTGCGGGTGCACAACCGAGGGACCCAGGAGGCCGCGAGCGGGGCGTTCCAGGTGGAGGCGTTCCGGTGCGATCCGGGCACGGGGATGCTCTGGCCGACGCACTTCCGGTCGCTGGGCACCGTGGTGATCGACCAGCCGATCCCCGCGGGCGGGGCGGTGCGGGTGGGGCCGCTCGTGTGGACCCCGCAGATCGCCGACCACGAATGCCTGGTCGCCGTCGTGCACGGAGCCCCCGACCCCGCGATCACCGCCACCCTCAACGGGCCGGTGCCGCACGGGCACCTGGTGCGCTTCGACAACAACGTGGCGCAGCGGAACGTGGCGCCCCAACTGGTCACACCGGGCGGCAAGACACACATGTCGATCACGCTGCGCGGCGGCCTCGCCAAGACCGCCGGTTCCTGGCATCTCGACGCGACCGCCCTGCCGGACGACACCCGGGTCTCGATCCGCACGCTGACCCGCATCACGCAGGACGCGAAGCTGACCGGCTGCACCGTGACCGAGACGGGCGCCGTGCGCTCCACGCTGGAGATTCCCGGAGGCGGGACGGCCGTCGTCGACGGGTTCACGCTGGCGCCCGACGACCGGGTGGCGGCCGACATCACCATCGACTTCTCCCAGAACGCGGAGCACCTCCGGCTCTATCCGTTCGTGGCCACCCAGTACCAGGACGGGCTGATCGCGGGGCGGATGACCATCCAGATCACGGCCGTGAAGGAACTGGAGGACTTCTTCTTCGGCAACCCGCGCAGCGGCGAACTGCACGTCTCCACCTGCCCGCACTGGTCCAGGCTCGGCGCCGGCAGCAAGGTGCCGTTCCTGCGCGCCGAGGACGCGTTCGCCCGCGGCTACAACGGCTGTGCCTACTGCCGGCCCGACCTCCACACCGGCTGAGGAGGCAGAAGATGGACCGCGACGTACTCGAGGGCCTGCCCCTCGCGCCACCGCTCAAGGGCCACCCGCCCAGCCCCGCCGAACCCTTCGTGCCGGCGGAACGCGGGGTGGCGGGCAAGCGGGCGGACGAGTCGATCGCCCCGCTCGTGGCGTCGGTATCGGCGGATGCGCTGCGCGACACCGTGGAGGCACTGGCGAACTTCCCGACGCGGCACACCTTCTCGCCGTTCATCGGACCGGCGGCCGACGAGGTATCCGGCCGGCTGTCGGCGGCGGGATACCCGGAGGTGACCAGACGCACCTGGGCCAACGCCGGTCACAGCGCCGACAACGTGATCTGCACCAAGCCCGGCACGGCGGCCGAAGAGCCCGTCATCATCCTGTGCGCCCACTACGACTGCCGCATGCAGGACCCGGGCGACGCCACGGCCCGAGCGCCGGGCGCGGACGACAACGCCAGCGGGGTGGCCGCGATCCTCGAGATCGCCCGCCTGCTCGCCCCGGTCGCCCTGGCCGGCACGGTCAGGTTCGTGGCCTTCTCCGGCGAGGAGCAGGGACTGTGGGGGGCCACGGCGTACGCGGCGGCGCTCCAGGCCGAGGGGACCTCGGCCTGCCGGGTGGTGAACCTGGACATGGTGGGCAGACCTCCGACGGACGGCACCGTGACGGTGGAGCGAGACCTGGGGAACGCCGTGCCGGGCAACGACGCGGCCTCGCACGCCTTCGGCGCGGTCATGGCGCAGGCGGCGGCGGACCACACGGCGCTGCCGGTGCGGCTCGGCCCCATCTTCGCCAGTGACTACATGCCGTTCGAAGCGCGGGGAGACGTGGCGATCGGCGCGTACGAAGGGGAGGGGAACCCCCACTACCACCGGACCTCCGACGCTCCGGACACGCTCGACTACGGCTATCTCGCCGACATCACGAGATTCACCCTGGCGACCGTACTCGCCGAAGCCCTCCCTGAATGAGCCCTGAATAAGCCCTGGATGAGCCCTGCCCGTCCGAGCACCGGAGAGCAGGCCGAGCAGCACGCGCTCGCGCAGCTGCGGCAGGCGATCCTGCGCGGCGAGATGGCACCGGCGCAGCGGCTGGTGGAGAACGAACTCGCCGAGCAGTTCGGTGTGACGAGGGCCAGCATCCGGGCGGCACTCATCGATCTGGAGGCCCAGGGACTGGTCGAGCGGATCCGCAACCGCGGTTCGCGGGTGCGGGTGGTGACCGTGGAGGAAGCGGTCGCCATCACCGAGTGCCGCATGGCCCTGGAAGGGCTGTGCGCGGCGAAGGCGGCCGTGGCGGCGAGCGATGAGCAACTGGCCGAACTGACGGTCCTCGGCACGGCGATGACCAAGGCCGTGGCAGACGGCGAGCCGGTCACCTACTCGGACCTCAACCACGAACTGCACGCCCGCGTCCGGGAGTTCTCCGGCCAGCGGACGGCCGTGGAACTGCTGGAGCGGCTCATGGACCGGCTCGACGGGGCGCCTGCACCACATCGCCTTCGCCACCGACACCCGCGAGGACATCCTGCGTGCCGCCGATCTCGCCATCGACACCGGCGTGTTCATCGAGACGGGCCCGCACAAGCACGCCATCCAGCAGACGTTCTTCCTGTACGTCTACGAGCCCGGCGGTAACCGCGTGGAACTGTGCAACCCGCTCACCCGCCTGGTGCTGGCCCCCGACTGGCCGTTGATCATTTGGACCGAGGCGGAGCGCGCCAAGGGCCAGGCCTGGGGGCTGAAGACCATCGAGTCCTTCCACACACACGGGACACCGTCCTCTTCGACGGCCTCGACATGTTCATCTACGGCTCGGTACTGCCCCACATGCTGGCGGAGCAGGCCCTCGGCATCACCCCGGACCAGGCCGGAGACCTCGGCGGCTACGCCACCTTCGGCATGCTGGTCGGCGCCCTCACCGCGGGCACGGTCGCCGACCGGATCGGCCGCAAGAAGCTGATGGTCGGCTGCGTCACCCTCTTTTCACTGGCCTCCGGCCTGTGCGCGATCGCCAACGGCGTCGCGGTGTTCGGCCTCGGCCGCACCCTGGCCGGCATCGGTCTCGGAGGCCTGCTGCCCACCGCGATCAGTATGGTCTCCGACTACGCCCCGCGCGGCCGCGGGGCCCTCACCATCGGCCTGCTGATGACGGCTCACCACACCGGCGGCATCCTGTCCGCCTACGTGGCCCTGTGGGTCGTCGAGCCGCACGGCCGGCGCGCCGCGTTCTGGGTCTGCGTCGCCCCGCTGCTCTTCGTGCCGGTGCTCGCGAAGTTCCTGCCCGAGTCGCTCGGCTTCCTGCTCGCCAAGGGCCGCACCGAGGAGGCGCACGCACTGGCGAGCCGCTACGACGTCGAACTCCCCGCGGCGAAGACGGGAGACGCCGCACCCGCCCCCTCCCGCTGGGCCTCACTGGCCCACCTGTTCCGCGGCGGCGAGTGGATCCAGACCCTGCTCTACTGGGCCGCGTCCTTCGGCGGCCTGCTCCTCGTCTACGGCGTCGCCACCTGGCTGCCCACCCTGATGCGCGGCGAGGGCTACGAACTCGGCTCCGCCCTCACCTTCGTCGTCCTGTTCAACCTCGGCGGCATCGTCGGCATGCTGGTCGCGGGACGGGCCGCCGACAGGTTCGGCGCCCCGCGCAGCTCGGCGATCTGGTTCGCGCTGACGGCCGCCGGCGTCTTCCTCAACAGCGCCCAGACCATGATCTACGCGACCGTCTCCATCCGCTCGGCCCCTCAGAGCCGCGCCACCGCCGTCGGCTGGACCTCCGGCATGGGCCGCTTCGGGGCCGTCTTCGGGCCGTGGCTCGGCGGCCAGTTGCTCGCCGCGAACCAGGGCGACCGGGGCTTCACCGCCTTCGCGCCGGCGGGCGTGTCCTCCATGGTCTTCATCGGCCTGGCCGCGATACGCGGTGCGCGCCGGCCGGCCGGGGACAGCACGGGCCGGGCGCTGATCGGCGCGCACTGACCGGGGGAGCGGGCCACGGGGCCGTTGACGGACATCAGGCGATAAGGGGCACATCGCCTGGTGTCCGTCTCAACCCGTATGCCCTGGTAGGGAGTTGCCTTCGACTTCGCGTATTGTTTGCGGCATATGCCCGGGAGCTGAGCTCCCCAGGGCGCGCGATCGCGCAGGTGAAGGGGGATCACGACGTGGACGAGACGCGGCAACGACCCGTCCGGCGTGCCGGACTGATCGGGGGTGCCGTCCCGGCACTCCTGGCCGTCGCGGCCTGTGCCGGCCATGCGACCAAGGCGGAGATCCCCTGGTGGGCCGTCCTCGCCGTCGCCGTCTCGACCGTGGGCCTCGCCGGCCGGACCGGGACCCAGATCGGCCAGGGTCACCACGAGGGCCGCGAGGCTGAGGCCCCTCCCCGGGTGCGGTAGGGTTGACCTGCGTGATCACGCGGTTCACCCGCGCGAGACGCAGCGGGACGTGGCGCAGCTTGGTAGCGCACTTGACTGGGGGTCAAGGGGTCGCAGGTTCAAATCCTGTCGTCCCGAC
>NZ_JBHUQX010000159.1:0-19378 GCF_042674225.1 Streptomyces sp. NPDC056948 | reverse complement strand
GCCCGATCGGGCCGGCTGTTCCGGGGCGGGCGACGGTACGGGTGCCTGGGTCTGTGGACGCGTTTTGGACACGGCGAAGGCCCGGACGTCCACCGAGTCGGTGGCGGCGTCCAGGTCGTCGGCGCCCTGCTCCCCCTCCTCGGTGGAGCGCGCCTGCAGGTCCTTGGCGTACCGGCGCTCCATCCCCGCCCGGCCGGAAAGCAGCCGGATGGCGGTGCTGAAGCGTTCCGTCGGACGGGCCTCGTTCAGCTCGTCCTGCCTACGGAGCCACATCGGCACCAAGTAGGCGGCCCAGGCCCCGACAATGACTGCGTAGATGAGGCCGCTGCTGCTCACGTCTCACACCGTAGAGGGGTTTGCATGAGGCCATCTGCCAATTGAGCCGGTGTGTCGCACGATCTGGCTGATATTTCGAACTTTTTTTGTGACCGATGCGATCAGCAGACCGCCCAGGCCGGGAATTCATTGCCCTGAGACGGTCACAGGCCGATCATTTTCGAACACATATTCAATTTCCGGGGTGATGCCGGATTCCCGGATTACTCTGCGATCGTGCCCGGTGCCAGCGCCTCAGCAACCCGTCCGGCACCTCTTCCACGGTGAGGGCGAACACGAGGTGGTCGCGCCAGCCCCCGTCGATGTGGAGATAACGGGGCCTGAGCCCCTCCTCACGGAATCCGAGTTTCTCCACGACCCGGCGGCTGGGCCCGTTCTCGGGGCGAATGCAGACCTCGATGCGGTGCAGTCCGACGCTGCGGAAACAGTGGTCCACGACGAGCGCCACCGCCGTCGGCATCACCCCGCGCCCGGCCACCGACTCGTCCACCCAGTAACCGATGTGCCCCGAGCACATCGAGCCCCAGGTGATCCCGGCGACCGTCAACTGCCCCACCAGCCGCCCCTGGTACTCGATGACGAAGGGCAGCATCCGGCCCGCGTTCGCCTCCGACCTCAGGTGCCGCACCATCTGGCGGAAGGTCGGGCGGTGCGCGAGGGGCCCGCCGGGCGCGGGCGGCGGAATGGTCGCCTCCCAGGGGCGCAGCCAGTCGCGGTTGCGCCGGTTGACCTCGCGCCATGCCCGCTGGTCGCGCAGCTTTATCGGCCGGAGGACGATGTCGCCGTCCACCAGCTCGACGGGCCAGGATGCGCTGTTCAGCTCGCACCCCCGGTGCCGGGTCTGGGGTGGTCGCCGCCGCGGAGCTGCTCGACGGCGTGGACCAGCAGCGGCTCCAGGACGGCCAGTCCGTCCTTCACGCCTCCGCTGGAGCCGGGCAGATTGACGATCAGCGTTCCGCCGGCCACTCCGGCCAGGCCCCGGGAGAGCGCCGCGGTCGGCACCTTCTCCCGGCCGTACGCCCGGATGGCCTCGGCGATGCCCGGCACCTCGTGGTCGATCACCCGGCGTGTCGCCTCGGGGGTGCGGTCGGTGGGCGAGATGCCCGTGCCGCCGGTGGTGACGATGACGTCGTAGCCGGTTTCGACACCGGCGCGCAGAGCTGCCTCCACGGGATCACCGTCGGGGACGACCTGCGGGCCGTCGACCTCGAAGCCGAACCCCTTCAGACCGGCGGAGATCAGCGGACCGCCCTTGTCCTCGTAGATCCCGGCGGCGGCCCGGTTGGAGGCCGTGACGACCAAGGCGCGATACGTCATGACCGGCTCCAGTCGCCCGACTTACCGCCCGTCTTCTCTTCCACCCGTACGTCCGTGATGACCGCTCCCTTGTCGACCGCCTTGACCATGTCGATCACGGTGAGCGCGGCGACGGATACCGCGGTGAGGGCCTCCATCTCGACCCCCGTACGGTCCGTGGTCTTCACGGTGGCCAGGATCTCCACGGCGTCGTCCGCGACCGACAGGTCCAGTTTCACACCGGAGACCGCCAAGGGGTGGCAGAGCGGGATCAGGTCGGGGGTGCGTTTGGCGCCCATGATCCCGGCGATCCGCGCGGTCGCGAGGGCGTCGCCCTTGGGGACGCCCTCGCCGCGCAGCAGTTCGATCACGCGGGGCGATACGAGGACGCGTCCGCTGGCGCGGGCGGTGCGCGCGGTCACGTCCTTCTCCGACACGTCGACCATGCGGGCGGCGCCGGCGTCGTCGATGTGCGTCAGTCGGTCCTGCGTAGGGGGATCCTGCGTGCTCATGCTGTGTGGCGCTCCCGGTCCGGGCCTGCTGTGCGCGACACGGTACCCCCAACCAGCGGCTCTCAGCCGAGCAGGACCACCTCGACCTCGGCGTCGGGCTCGACGGACTCGGTGTCCTCGGGGACGACGATCAGCGCGTCCGCGTGGGCGAGGGCCGCGACCAGATGGGATCCGGCGCCGCCGACCGGGGTCGCCCGTCCGTCGGCGCAGGTGGCCCGCAGGAACTGGCGGCGGCCCTTCGGCGAGGTCAGCGCCTTGTCGGCGGCCAGGGTGGCCCGGGTCGTCGGCCGGTGGACGTCGCGCAGGCCCATGAGGGTGCGGATCGCGGGGCGGACGAACAGTTCGAAGGAGACGTACGACGACACCGGGTTGCCGGGCAGGGCCAGCAGCGGGGTGTGGTCGGGGCCGATGGAGCCGAAGCCCTGGGGCTTGCCGGGCTGCATGGCGAGCTTGCGGAACTCGATGCCGCTGCCCGCCTCGTCCTCGTCGCCCACGTGGGACAGGGCTTCCTTGACGACGTCGTACGCCCCGACGCTGACACCGCCCGTGGTGACCATCAGGTCGGCGCGGACCAGTTGGTCCTCGATGGTGGAGCGCAGGGTCTCGGCGTCGTCGGCGACGGCGCCCACGCGGTAGGCGATGGCGCCGGCGTCGCGGGCGGCGGCGGTGAGGGCGAAGCTGTTGGAGTCGTAGATCTGACCCGTGCGCAGTTTCTCGTCGGGCTGGACGAGTTCGCTGCCGGTGGAGAGCACCACCACGCGCGGGCGCGGGCGGACGCGTACGGTGCCGCGGCCGATCGCGGCGAGCAGGCCGATCTGGGGCGGGCCGAGGACGGTGCCGGCCCGCAGGGCGCGGTCGCCGGCCTTCACGTCGCTGCCCTGCGCGCGCACATGCGCGCGTGCCTCGGCCGGGCGGTACACCTGCACATGTCCGGAGGCGCCCTCGGGGCCGAGGCTGCGGGCGCGCATGCCGTGCACCGGGCCCTCGCCGAGCCCGCCGTCGGTCCACTCGACGGGCACGACGGCCTCGGCGCCGGGCGGCAGCGGGGCGCCGGTCATGATGCGGGCCGCCTGGCCGGGGCCCACGTGGAGCAGCTCGGCCTGGCCCGCCGCCACGTCCCCGACGACCTCCAGGGCCGCCGGGAACTTCTCGCTCACGCCCGCCACGTCCGCGACCCGTACCGCGTAGCCGTCCATGGAGCTGTTGTCGAACGGCGGCAGGGACACCGGCACCGTGATGTCCTCGACCAGGACGCAGCCCTGGGCGTCGAGCAGCTGCAGCTCGATGGGTTCCAGGGGGCGGACGGTGGTGAGGATGTCCTCCAGGTGCTCGTCC
Source organism: Streptomyces sp. NPDC056948 (assembly GCF_042674225.1). Lineage (NCBI taxonomy): Bacteria > Bacillati > Actinomycetota > Actinomycetes > Kitasatosporales > Streptomycetaceae > Streptomyces > Streptomyces sp. NPDC056948. Next base: position 15,899 of record NZ_JBHUQX010000159.1, on the reverse strand, counting down.
ACCGACCAGAGGTGGTCGGGGCCCGAGTGGTCCTGGACCGGGGTGCGGGACGCGGCGCTGCTCAACGTGTTACATCTCCTCGGCTACGTAACTGCGAAGCCAGGTCCGGAAGTCCGGGCCCAGGTCTTCACGTTCGCATGCGAGTCGGACAATGGCACGCAGGTAGTCGCCGCGGTCGCCGGTGTCATAGCGTCGGCCCTTGAAGACGACGCCGTGCACCGGGCCGCCGATCTTCTCGTCGGCCGCGAGCTGCTGTAGGGCGTCCGTGAGCTGGATCTCGCCGCCGCGGCCCGGCTCGGTCCGGCGCAGTATGTCGAAGATGTGCGGGTCGAGGACGTACCGGCCGATGACCGCGTAGTTCGACGGGGCGTCGGACGGGTCGGGCTTCTCGACGAGGCCGCCGACCTTGACGACGTCACTGTCCTCGGTGGTCTCCACGGCCGCGCAGCCGTAGAGGTGGATCTGCTCGGGGGCGACCTCCATGAGCGCGATGACGCTGCCGCCGCGCTGCTCCTGGACCTCGACCATGCGCTGGAGCAGGGGGTCGCGGGGGTCGATGAGGTCGTCACCGAGGAGGACGGCGAAGGGCTCCTCGCCCACGTGCGGGGCGGCGCACAGGACGGCGTGGCCGAGGCCCTTGGGGTCGCCCTGGCGGACGTAGTGCATGGTCGCGAGGTCGCTGGACTCCTGGACCTTGGCGAGGCGGCCGGCGTCGCCCTTCTTCTGAAGCGCCGACTCCAGTTCGTAGTTGCGGTCGAAGTGGTCCTCGAGGGGGCGCTTGTTGCGGCCCGTCACCATGAGGACGTCGTCGAGACCCGCGCCGGCGGCCTCCTCGACCACGTACTGGATCGCCGGCTTGTCGACGACCGGCAGCATCTCCTTGGGAGTGGCTTTGGTGGCCGGAAGGAACCGGGTGCCGAGGCCTGCTGCGGGAATGACAGCCTTGCTGATCCGAGGGTGCGACTGAGTCATGTCCGCCACCATATCCGGTGCCTTTGGGCGGAATCTGCGGCTCCGGTTCATGGACGCTCATATGAGCGTATTAACACGGTACGGGAGCAACCATTGAGTCACATCGGGCGTCCGGGCGAGCCTGACAAGCGGAGTTTGCGGCGAGAGCTCCTCGCGGTGAGGAACAGGTTGACGGCAGATGACCTGCGGGAAACCTCGGCAGCACTGGCCGGGCGGGCGCTGGAACTGCCGGAGTTGGCGCGGGCCGGCACGGTCGCGGCGTACGTCTCCGTGGGGAGTGAACCGGGGACGCTCGCGCTCCTGGACACGCTGCGCGCCCGGGGCGTGCGCGTCCTTCTTCCGGCCCTGCTGGCCGACAACGACCTGGACTGGGGCGTCTACGAAGGCGAGGCCTCGCTCGCGCGTGTCCGGCACGGCGGCGGCAGGATGGAGCTCTTCGAGCCCTCCGGCGAGCGCCTCGGGCCGGACGCCGTGACCGCCGCCGACGCCGTGCTGCTGCCGGGGCTCGCGGTCGACACGCGCGGGATGCGGCTCGGGCGTGGCGGCGGCTCGTACGACCGTGTCCTGGCGCGGCTGGAGCGGGCGGGTGCCCGGCCTTCCCTGGTGGTGCTGTTGTACGACTCGGAGGTGATCGAGCACGTCCCGGAGGAGGCGCACGACCGGCCGGTGCACGCGGTGGTGACTCCCTCGGGGGTACAGCGGTTCAGCCGACCGGCCGACTGATACCGGCAAACGAGAAACGGCCCTCCACGCGTGCGTGGAGGGCCGTTTTCGTTGTGCGGGCGTCAGTGGCTCACGGCTTGAGCACCAGCTTGTCGGTCGCGCTGTCCTCGACCGCCTTGTCCGAGTAGGACCACGGCAGCAGTTCGCCGTCGGCCCACTTGTCCGTCTGGTCGACGTAGTGGGCGCTGTAGGCGTGCCCCGACGCGCCGGAGAGGTTGATCCACTTCGACTTGTCGAGGTCGCCGAGGTTCACGACCATCCGCATGGACGGCACCCAGACGACGCTGTAGCCGGCGGCGGCGTTCCAGCCGGTCGCGTTGACCGTCGCCTCGCCGCCCCCGAGCTCCCACGGGCCGCGGTTGAGGGCGAACTGGAGGAAACCGGGGCCCTCGGTGCCGAGGGTCTGGTTGTCCAGGAACAGCCGGTGCAGCCGGCCCCAGCTCCAGGTGTCGATGTCCTTGCCGAGCTTGGCGGTCAGCTCCCAGCGGGCGTCGATCATGGCCCGCCTGAACAGCTGGTCACGGTTGGCGGCCGGGGGACGGGTGCCCGCCTCGGGCGTCTTCCACCAGTCGCTCTTGGGCTGCTCCATCAGCTTGCGGACCACCTCGAACCAGCGGTCGCCGCCGTCGGGCTGCGCCTGGTCGGGGTCGCGCTGGCCGCACTCGCGGGTCTCCTCGGTCTCGTCGGCGGGCCCGGTGGTGTTGACCGGCTTGACCCACAGGCACTGGCCCTTGGGCCGCAGCTCCTTGGGCAGCTTGTTGCCGAAGGCGAGCTTGAGGATGTTGCGCCAGACCGCGTTGAAGTAGGCCGCGGCGGCCGAGTCGGCGTCCTGGGTGTAGTCCCAGCCCTCGAGGAGCTTCTGCGCCTCGCGGACGTCCTTGTTCTCGGGGTCGATCTTCAGCAGCGTGGGCACCAGCAGCCGGGCGATCTCGCTGCTGTTGTCGAGCTGCATCTGGCGCATGTCGTCCGTGGAGACCTTGCCGCCGTCCTTGATCTTCGACTGGATCAGGTCGCTGATCCGCTGGCTGCGCGTGCCGTAGCCCCAGTCCTTGGTGAGCGTGTAGGGGTACTTGTCCGGGTCGATCACGGCCTGGTTGGCGGTGACGATGTAGCCGCGCCCCGGGTTGTACTCGTACGGCAGCGCGTCCTGCTCGATGTAGCCGGTCCAGCGGTACTTGGGGTCCCAGCCGGGCGCGGGGATCGAGCCGTCGTCGCCCTCCGGACGTGTGGGGATCTTCCCCGGGAGGGTGTAGCCGATGTTGTCCTGGGTGTCCGCGTAGATCAGGTTCTGCGAGGGCACCTCGAACTGCGCGGCGGCCTTGCGGAAGTCGGTCCAGTTCTTCGCCTTGTCCATGGCGAAGACGGAGTCCATGGTGGTGCCCGGCTGCAGCGCGGTCCAGCGCAGCGCGACGCCGTAGCCGTCGCCTCTGTCGGGTGCGGCGGTGTTGACTCCGGCCTTCTTGCCGACCTTCACCAGCTCTTCGTCACGGTCCGACAGCAAGGGCCCGTTGTTGGTCTCGCGTACGACGATCTTCTTGGACTCGCCGCCGGCGACCTTGATGGTCTCCTCGCGCGTCTGGAACGGCTTGATCTTGCCGTCGTACTGGTAGCCGTTGCCGGTGATCTTCTCCAGGTAGAGGTCCGTGACGTCGACGCCGGAGTTGGTCATGCCCCAGGCGATGTCCTGGTTGTGACCGATTATCACGCCGGGCATACCCGCGAAGGTGTAGCCGGAGACGTCGTACTGGCACGCGCTGGAGACGCTGCGGCAGTGCAGGCCCATCTGGTACCAGACGGAGGGCAGCGAGGGCGAGAGGTGCGGGTCGTTGGCCAGCAGCGGCTTGCCGGTGATGGTGTGCTCCCCGGAGACGACCCAGGAGTTGGAGCCGATGCCGTCGCCGTTCACACCGACGGCCGGCGGGAGGTCGTCCAGGACCTTGGTGAGGCCGGTGAGCTGACTCTGGAGGCCCTGCGTGCCCGAGCCGGTGGAGCTGCCGGAGGCGGTGCCCCCGGTGCCTGTGGAGCCGCCGGTCCCGGTGGAGCCACCTGTGCCTGTGGAGCCGCCGCTCGTGCCGCCCTGTTCGAACGTGCCCGACAGCTCGTTGTACTGGCCCTCCTGGACGATCGCCTTGTTGCGGCCGGACGGGTACTCCGGGTACAGGTCGGCGATCTGCTTCGGGCCGAGGCGGCTGGTCAGCAGGGCGCGGTCGGTCTCGTCCTGCATGTTGCCGCGCAGGTCCCAGGCCATCGCCTTCAGCCAGGAGACCGAGTCGACCGGGTTCCAGCTCTGCGGCTTGTAGTCGTTGGTGAAGCCGAGCGCCGCGTACTCCAGGGAGATGTCCTTGCCGTCCTTGCCCTGGAGGTAGGAATTGACCCCCTTGGAGTACGCCTGGAGGTACTTCTTCGTGGAGGCCGACAGCTTGGTGTCGTACTCCTTCTTGGCGACCCGGTCCCAGCCGAGCGTGCGCAGGAACTCGTCGTTGTCGACCTGGCTCTTGCCGAACATCTCCGACAGCCGCCCGGAGGCCATGTGGCGGCGTACGTCCATCTCGTAGAACCGGTCCTGCGCCTGGACGTAGCCCTGCGCCATGAACAGGTCCGCGTCGGAGGAGGCATAGATCTGCGGGATGCCGTTGTTGTCCCGTTTGACCTCGACCGGTCCCGAGAGGCCCTTGAGTGTGAGGGTGCCCTTGGTCTGCGGGAAGGAAGCCCGGACGGTGCTGACGGACCAGTACCCCCCGAAGGCCACGCCCCCGATGAGGGCCAGCACCAGGACGATCAGGACCAGTCGGGCTTTGCGCCCCTTTCTCCTGCCGGACTTGCCGGGCTGCTGACCCGTGGAGGCGGTGGTGTTGGGGGGCATCGCTGTCCTTGCTGTCCTAACGCGAGCGGCAGGTTCGGCTGTGCTTTTAACTGAGCGCTGGAGCAACGATAGGCGCAGGGCCTTGCGCCCCTTGACGCGGAGTCGGGAACCGGCACGGACGAACGTTCGATCTTGCCCTCGGAAGCGTCAAGAAATCGTCAAGAGTTAGGTAAGGTAACGAAGTAGTTGGCGCGGTGCGCCACAGCGTCATGTGCGATGTACGTGAGCCCACGCGCGGGTGCGTGCGGGCCAGGGAAGGATTCGGCCGCTGACTGTTCACCACCTCAACCAGCTCTTGCTCGTCTGCTCGCTCGTCCTGCTCGTCGCCGTCGCAGCGGTACGGATCTCCTCGCGCAGCGGGCTCCCCAGCCTGCTCGTTTACCTGGGCATAGGCGTCGCCATGGGCCAGGACGGCGTGGGCGACATCCACTTCGACAACGCCGAACTGACCCAGGTCATCGGATACGCGGCCCTGGTCGTGATCCTGGCCGAGGGCGGTCTGGGCACGAAGTGGAAGGAGATCAAGCCGGCCCTGCCGGCCGCCACGGCACTGGCGCTGGCCGGTGTCGCGGTGAGCGTCGGGGTCACGGCGTCGGCCGCGCACTACCTGATCGGTCTCGAGTGGCGGCAGGCGCTCATCATCGGGGCGGTCGTCTCCTCGACCGACGCGGCGGCCGTCTTCTCCGTGCTGCGCAAACTGCCCCTCCCCGCGCGCGTGACGGGCACGCTGGAGGCGGAGTCCGGATTCAACGACGCCCCCGTGGTCATCCTCGTGGTCTCCCTGTCCACGGCGGGCCCGGTCGAGCACTGGTACGTCCTGCTGGGCGTGATCCTGCTGGAGCTGGCCATCGGCGCGGCCATCGGGCTCGCGGTGGGCTGGCTGGGCTCCTGGGGGCTGCGGCATGTGGCCCTGCCCGCCTCCGGCCTCTACCCGATCGCCGTCATGGCGATCGCCACGGTGGCCTACGCGGCGGGTGCGCTGGCCCATGGCAGCGGGTTCCTCGCGGTGTACCTCGCCGCGATGGTGATGGGCAACGCGCGGCTGCCGCACTGGCCGGCCACGCGCGGCTTCGCCGACGGGCTCGGCTGGATGGCCCAGATCGGCATGTTCGTCCTGCTCGGCCTGCTGGTCACGCCGCACGAGCTGGGCGACGACATCGTGCCCGCCCTCGCCATCGGACTGGTGCTGACCATGGTGGCGCGTCCGCTGAGCGTGGTGTTCTGCCTGACGCCCTTCCGGGTGCCGTGGCGTGAGCAGGCCCTGATGTCCTGGGCGGGACTGCGCGGGGCCGTGCCCATCATCCTGGCGACCATCCCCATGGTGGAAGGCGTCGACGCCAGCCGCCGGATCTTCAACATCGTCTTCGTCCTGGTCGTCGTCTACACCCTGGTCCAGGGTCCGACGCTGCCGTGGCTGGGCCGCAAGCTGCACCTGGGCGACGGTTCGGAGGCCGCCGACCTGGGCATCGAGTCGGCCCCGCTGGAGCGGCTGCGCGGGCATCTGCTGTCGGTGGCGATCCCCGAGGGGTCGAAGATGCACGGCGTGGAGGTGGGCGAGCTGCGGCTGCCGCCCGGCGCCGCCGTGACGCTCGTCGTGCGCGCGAACGAATCGTTCGTTCCGCTCCCCACGACGGTGCTGCAACGCGGGGACGAGCTGCTCGTCGTGGCCACGGACCCGGTCCGGGACGCGACGGAGAAGCGGCTGCGGGCCGTGGGCCACGGCGGCAAGCTGGCCGGGTGGCTGGGGACGGACGGGGCGAGTCGTTAAGGGCCGGTTCGTGCCGGTTCGTATTTGCAAGGCGGGCGGACTCTTGGTGCTCGCTTTCACAGGCGCGCACCCCCTTGATCCCTGTACGATGAAGGCGTACCCAGATCGAATCAACTCTGTCTGACGCAGAGCTGGCGCGGCCGTATGGCGGTCGGGACATCCCTCCTCACCGGGCCCCGGCATCTACCGCAGTTCCGCGCAAGAGGACAGCTCTCGGCTCCGCCCGCTGACCGGGCCGTGCTACCAGGCGGCAGAAAGGCACGGGCCGTGGCGTCCACGGTCACCTCGAAGAAGTCGAAGAACTCGACGGCTTCCGCCCGCCCGGGATACGGCCGGCTGCTGCGCACCCGCGGCGCCTGGACGTTCCTGCTCCCCGGTTTCGCGGCACGCCAGCCGTTCGCGATGCTGACGATCTCCATCGTGCTGCTGGTGCAGCACACCACCGGCTCCTACGGAGCGGCGGGCGCCGCCGCGGCGGTCACCGGTGTCTCCATGGCCCTGTTCGCGCCCTACAGCGGCCGCCTCGCCGACCGCTACGGGCAGCGTGCCGTGCTGATCCCCGGGGTGCTGCTGCACGCGGTCTCCGGTCTGACGCTGACGGCGCTCGCGCTGCTGGACGCCCCGTTGTGGGCGGTGTTCGTGGCGGCCGTCCCGACCGGCGCCTCGGTGCCGCAGGTCGGTCCCATGGTGCGGGCCCGCTGGGGCGTGAAGCTCAAGGACTCGCCCCTGATGACCACCGCGGCGGCCTTCGAGTCCGTCACGGACGAACTGACCTTCGTCGTCGGACCGCTGCTGGCCACCGCCCTGTGCACGGCGATCGACCCGGCCGCCGGGCTGGTCACCGAGGCCTCGCTGACGCTGATCGGCGGTCTGCTGTTCGCCGCGCAGAAGAGCACCCAGCCCTCCGTCGAAGGCGGCGGGCACGCGCGCGTGGAGCACGTTTCCGCGCTGCGCGTCCCCGGTGTGCGCGTGCTGATGGTGACCTTCCTGGGCATCGGTGCCGTCTTCGGCGGCATGCAGGTCTCCCTGGCCGCGTTCACCGAGTCGATCGGCGAACCGGGCCTGAACGGCGTCCTCTACGGCGTCTTCGCCGCGGGCAACATGCTCTCCGGCGTCGTCTGTGGCGCGATCGCCTGGAAGGCGGCCCCGCAGCGGCGCCTGGTCATCGGCTACACGGCCCTGGCGCTCACCGCGTCGGGACTGTGGGCCGCCCACTCGGTGCCGGTCCTGGCCGGTCTCGGCCTGCTGGTCGGCATGTGCATCGCGCCCGCCCTGATCACCGGTTACACCCTGGTCGACGGCCTGGTCCCGGCCGGTGCCCGCACCGAGGCCTTCACCTGGCTGACCGGCGCGGTGGCACTCGGCCAGGCGGCGGCCGTAACCGTCGCCGGGCAACTGGAGGACCGCCTCTGGGGCGGTGCCGGTTTCCTGGTGCCCATGGGCGGCACCGTGCTCGCCCTGGCGACCCTGCTGGCCCTGCGTTCCCGCCTGGCTGGGCGCCCCCACGGGCGGACGGTCGCACGTGGCGTGGGTCACCGCGTGCCGGTGGCGGTGGACTGAGCGGCTGGAATACGTCACTATGGACCGTCGTTAGCACTCATCGAGTGAGAGTGCCAGGAGGAAGACAGTGCCGACCTACCAGTACCAGTGCACCGAGTGTGGCGAGGGCCTCGAGGCGGTGCAGAAGTTCACCGACGACGCCCTCACCGAGTGCCCGAACTGCGAGGGCCGCCTGAAGAAGGTGTTCTCGGCGGTCGGCATCGTCTTCAAGGGCTCCGGCTTCTACCGGAACGACAGCCGCGGCTCCTCGTCGAGCAGCTCCCCGGCGAAGTCGTCGAGCTCCTCGTCGTCCTCCGACTCCGGTTCGGGCTCTGGCTCGAGTTCCGGTTCGGGCTCTTCCTCGAGCTCGTCTTCGAGTTCGTCCTCGAGCTCTTCGTCGGGCACGGGAAGCTCCACCAGCAGCAGCACGACCGCCGCGTAAGACCTGATTTTTCCGGGACCCTGTCGCCCTTCGGGCGACGGGGTCCTCGGCGTTTCCGCGTGCGGTTAGGGTGCGGACATGGCGAACAAGGCGAACGAGGCGGGCTCGGCGGACAACGTGGCGGGCCCGGCGGACAGGGCGGGCGCCGGGATCGGCGTCATCGGCGGCTCCGGGTTCTACTCCTTCCTCGACGACGTGACCGAGGTACAGGTCGACACCCCGTACGGGCCGCCCAGCGACTCCCTCTTCCTCGGTGACGTGGCCGGCCGGCGGGTCGCCTTCCTGCCGAGGCACGGGCGGGGCCACCACCTGCCGCCGCACCGGATCAACTACCGGGCCAATCTGTGGGCCCTGCGGTCGGTAGGCGTGCGCCAGGTGCTCGCCCCGTGCGCCGTGGGCGGCCTGCGTCCCGAGTACGGGCCGGGCACGCTGCTGGTGCCGGACCAACTGGTCGACCGCACGAAGTCCCGCGCGAACACGTACTTCGACGGAGAGCCGCTGCCCGACGGGTCGGTGCCGAACGTGGTGCACGTGTCGCTGGCCGACCCCTACTGCTCCGCCGGGCGGGCCGTCGCGCTGAAGGCGGCGCGCGGCCGGGACTGGGAGCCGGTGGACGGCGGCACGCTGGTCGTGGTCGAGGGGCCGCGCTTCTCGACCCGTGCCGAATCGTTGTGGCACCAGGCGCAGGGCTGGTCGGTGGTGGGGATGACCGGGCATCCCGAGGCGGCACTCGCCCGTGAGCTGGAGCTCTGCTACACGTCCCTGACCCTGGTCACCGACCTCGACGCGGGTGCCGAGAGCGGGGAGGGCGTCTCGCACGACGAGGTGCTGCGGGTGTTCGCGGCGAACGTGGGGCGGTTGCGGGGGGTGCTGTTCGACGCGGTGGCCGGGCTGCCGGGGGAGGACGAGCGGGACTGTCTGTGCGGCGGGGCGTTGGGTGGGATGGATCCGGGGTTCGCGCTGCCGTAGTCGGCAGGACGCGCTTCTTTCTCGGCGTGGGGAGGCGGATTTCCTGGCGCGGGGAGGCGGATTTCTTGGCATGAGGCTGCGGATTCCTTGGCATGGGCGGCGGAACTTGCCGTTCGGGTGAGGGAGTTGTCCACAGGTCGGGGTAGGTCCACAGGCCTCAGCGGGCGGCGGCGGGAAGCCTCATCGTGGGGATCGCAAGCCGGTCCTCGTCGCAGGTGGTGGTTCCCGTGTCCCTCGCTCCCCTCACGTCTTCCCTCTTCGGCGGCTCACCCGTCGCCGCCCTCCCGCCCGGCCCCGAGGTGCCCGCGACGCGGGAGGTGCCGCGCTTCGATCCCGTGCGGGTGCGCGGGGGCCGGTACCGGTCGGGCCGGCTCGGGCGGCACCGGCGGCGGGCCCTGGCCGTCGGGCTCGCGGTCACCGCGACCGCGCTGGTGGCGGCCGGACCGCGTGACGGTGACGGAGCCCGTGGTCAGCCCCGGGCTCAGTCTCCCGCGCACACGGCCTCGGTGTCCGGGGAGAGGTCCGCGCGGACGCGCGGTGCCGCGGGGGCGGTGACGGCGGGGGCGGTGACGGCCCCGATCCGGATCGCCGACGCGGCGACGGTACGGCTGCTGCGGCCGGGCGACCGGGTCGACGTCATCGCCGCCGAGGGGACGGTGCCGGGCGGCGACGCCCGTGTGGTCGCGCGCGAGGCCAGGGTGACGAAGGTGCCGGAGCCCCTGGAGGGCGCGAACGAGGGCGGGGCGCTGGTCGTGCTCTCGGTCCCCCGTGCCACCGCCGCCCGGCTCGCCGGGGCGAGCGCCACGGCGCGGTTGGCGGTGACGCTGTGGTGATGCTGTGCACGATCTCGTCAAGGCCCACGTTCGAGGGACCCAGGTGCTCGGTTCGGCCCAAGCGTGACGTAGGTTGCGGAGCGTTTTGTTCCATAAGCTGCTCGTGCGAGGAAAGGCCCCGAGGTGAGCGAGAAGAAGGAACCGAGCCTCTGGGAGGGCTTCAAGGCCTTCCTGATGCGCGGGAACGTCGTCGATCTGGCCGTGGCGGTGGTGATCGGCGCCGCGTTCACGAACATCGTCAACGCCGTGGTGAAGGGGATCGTCAACCCGGTCGTCGGGGCCATCGGGACCAAGAACCTCGACCACTACAGCTCCTGCCTGAGCACGACGTGCGAGGGCGAGCAGGGCATCCAGATCCTGTGGGGTTCCGTTCTCGGCGCCGCCATGAGCTTCGTGATCACCGCGGCGGTCGTCTACTTCCTGATGGTCCTGCCCATGGCGAAGTACCTGGCCCGGCAGGAGGCCCGCCGCAAGGCGAAGGAGGGCACTCAGGAGGTCCTCGAGGTGACCGAGCTGGAGGTGCTGAAGGAGATCCGGGACGCGCTGGTCGCACAGCGTGGTGCGGGGCCCGACCAGCAGGAGCGGTAGCGCCAAGGGCGGCGCGGAGGGGGTGGGGCGGCCTTGCCCGGGGAGGGTGGGGTCGCCTGGCCGGGATGTGGCGGGGCCACCTTGCCGAGAAGTGGCGAAGCCGCCTGGCTCAGAAGTGGTGGGGCGGCTTCTCGTCGAGGAAGCGCTTGAGGTCGGCCGCGCCGCCGCCCGAGTCGGTGCGCTCGCCCCAGCCGCGGTCGGTGTCGTCGGAGGACTGCTGGTCGAGCGGGTCGTCGAAGACCAGCGCGGGCTTCGGCGCGCGCGGCTCGGGATCGGGGGCGCTACTCATGCGTCCAGGGTACGGTCGCGGAGAAAATCCCCGCGCCTTCTGTTGTGCTGGGAATCATGACGTCCAGCCCCACTCCCCCGCCCGTCCCCGCCGGCCCGCCCGGCGACCGGGGACCGCTGCGCAGGCTCAGGGCCCGCGGACGCGACGAGGCGCACCGGACGGCCTCGGCGCTGGAACTCTTCTTCGACCTGTGCTTCGTCGTGGCCGTCGCCCAGGCGGGCATCCAGCTCGTGCACTCCGTCGCCGAGGGCCATGCGGGCGAGGGGATCCTCGACTACGCGATGGTCTTCTTCGCCGTGTGGTGGGCGTGGATGAACTTCTCGTGGTTCGCGTCGGCGTACGACAACGACGACGTGCTGTACCGGGTCGTCACGCTGGTGCAGATCGCGGGTGTGCTGGTCCTCGCGGCGGGGGTCTCGCAGGCGTTCGAGGAGCACGACTTCCTCGTGGTCTGGCTGGGCTACGTGATCATGCGGCTGGCCCTGGCGACGCAGTGGCTGCGGGCGGCCCGTGCCGCCGAGGGCCCGGAGCGGACGACGGCCCTGCGCTACGCCGGCGGGGTGCTGCTGTGCCAGGTCGGCTGGCTGGGTCTGGTGCTCCTGCCCGAGGGCGCCCGGCCCTGGTGGTTCCTGGTGATGGCGCTGCTGGAGATGTGCGTGCCGCTCGTCGCGGAGAGGGGCCACCCCACGTCCTGGCATCCCCGCCATATCGCGGAGCGCTACGGACTGTTCACCATCATCGTGCTGGGCGAGACGATCGCCGCGGCCACGATCGCCGTGAAGTCCGGTATCGACGAGAACGACGCGCTGGGCGAGCTCCTCCCCATCGCGTCGGGCGGGCTGCTGATCATCTTCGCCGCGTGGTGGATCTACTTCGTGGTGCCCATCCACGGCCATCTGCGGTCCAACCGGCAGGCGTTCCTGTGGGGCTACGGCCACTACGTGGTCTTCGCCTCGGCGGCCGCGATCGGGGCCGGACTGGAGGTGGCGGTGGAGCAATCGGTCGGCAAGGCGCACATCTCCACGCTGGCGGCGTCGGCCGCCGTCACCCTGCCGACCGCCCTGTATCTGCTGACCGTGTGGGCCCTGCACTCGCGTCACTTCAAGGCGGGCATCACCCAGCAGCTTGTGCTGCCGACGACGGCACTGCTGGTGATCTGCTGCACGTTCCTGGGTGACTGGGCGGTGCTCGCGGCGGGCGTGGTCTGCGCGCTGTCGGTGGTGGCGGGAGAGACGCTGGCCGCACGCCCGGCGAGGGACCACGTCTCGTCGAGCCTGACCGGCTGACCACGCCGGCCGGCCCAGCGGCGCCCGGTACGCCCACGACGGCCTGCCGCTGGACAACACTGGGCGCCATGACAGTTGACGCTCTGGTGGACGCTCTGACGGATGTCTCCGGCCTGCGCGTGGGGCACGCGACCCGCGCCGGCGACGGTTGGCTCACCGGCACCACGGTCGTGCTCGCCCCGGAGGGCGGGGCCGTGGCCGCCGTGGATGTGCGGGGCGGTGGCCCCGGGACCAAGGAGACGGACGCGCTCGACCCGCGCAACGTGGTGCGGAAGGTCGAGGCGATCGTGCTGACCGGCGGCAGCGCCTACGGGCTGGACGCGGCGTCGGGGGTGATGGCCTGGCTGGAGGAACGGGGGCGCGGGATCCGGGTCGGGGCGGACCCGGCGCATGTCGTGCCGGTGGTGCCCGCCGCCTGTGTCTTCGATCTGGGGCGGGGCGGCGACTTCCGGGCCCGGCCGGACGCGGCCACCGGCCGTGCCGCGGTCGAGGCGGCAGCGGCGAGTGAGCTCGGCGCGCGGGTGGCCCAGGGCTGCGTGGGCGCCGGCACGGGGGCGGTGACCGGGGTGGTGAAGGGCGGCATCGGCAGCGCGAGCACGGTGCTCGGCTCGGGTGTCACGGTGGCCGCGCTGGTGGTGGCCAACGCGGCGGGTTCGACGGTGGATCCGGAAACGGGGGTGCTGTACGGGGAGTTGTTCCAGGGGCGGGTGGAGTACCCGGAGGCGGAGGTCCACGCGGCCGCGCGGCGGCGCCTCGCCGAGACGGCAGCGAGGAGCGCGCCCCCGCCGCTCAACACCACGCTCGCGGTGGTCGCCACGGACGCGGAGCTGTCGAAGGCCCAGGCGCAGAAGCTGGCCGGCACGGCTCACGACGGCATCGCCCGCGCGGTGCGGCCGGTGCACCTCCTCAACGACGGGGACACGGTGTTCGCGCTGGCGACGGGAGACCGTGCCCTGGACGCCGCGAACCCGCTCGCCCTCAACGAGGTCCTCGCGGCGGGCGCCGATGTGGTGACCCGCGCGATCGTACGGGCGGTGCGCGCCGCCGAGTCGGTCGACGGTCCTGGCGGGGCGTGGCCGTCGTACGGGGAGTTGTACGCGGGCCGCTGAGCGGGCGGGCACGCACAGCGGCTCCACAGCGATGCCGGACATTGTCGCGGCCATGTAACGGTGATGTCGTTCCTGGCGGTCGGACGCAACCCGAACGGCCGCCCGGTCCCTCTTCCTTCACGTACTGGAGCGGATCACTCACATCACACGAACTGGGAGCAGCCCGTGACAACGCCGGACATTGCTGCGCGGCGCACACTGGGGGCCTGTGCCGCCCTGATGGTCGGCGCCCTGACGCTCACCGCCTGTGGTGGCAGCGCCAACGCCGAGGACGACGCCAAGGGCGGCAAGGGCACGGGCAATACGTCCGTCGCGAAGATCGCCATCTCGGCGAAGGACGGCTCGACGGGCGCGTCCATCAACTCGACCGGCGTGAAGGTCAGCGACGGGAAGCTGACCGACGTGAAGATGACGGTGTCGGGCGGCGGTCAGGCCGTGCCGGGCTCGATCTCCTCCGACGGCAAGGCGTGGAAGCCGAAGGAGCAGCTGGAGCGCGGGACGAAGTACCAGATATCGGCGACCGCGAAGGACACGGACGGCCGGACGGCCGCGGCCAACTCCATCTTCACGACGGTGTCGTCGTCGAACAGCTTCATCGGGACGTACACGCCGGACAACGGCACCACGGTCGGCGCGGGCATGCCGGTGTCGTTCACCTTCGACAAGGCCATCACCGAGCGGAAGGCCGTGCAGTCGCGCATCACGGTCACCTCCAGCAGCGGGCAGAAGGTGGTCGGGCACTGGTTCAACGGGCAGCGGCTCGACTTCCGGCCCGAGGAGTACTGGAAGGCCGGCTCCAAGGTGACGATGAAGATCGACCTGGACGGGGTCGAGGGCGCGAACGGTGTCTACGGCGTGCAGAAGAAGACGGTCACCTTCACCGTCGGGCGCTCGCAGGTCTCCACGGTCGACGTCAACACGCAGACCATGACGGTCGTCCGGGACGGCAAGACCATCAAGACGATCCCGATCTCGGCGGGCAGCCCGGAGCACACCACGTACAACGGGCAGATGGTGATCTCGGAGAAGTTCACGCAGACCCGGATGAACAGCCGGACGGTCGGTCTCGGCGGGGAGTACGACATCCCGGACGTGCCGCACGCGATGCGCCTGACGACGTCCGGCACCTTCATCCACGGCAACTACTGGTACAACAAGGGCAATCCGCCCTTCGGAAGCCAGGGCACCAGCCACGGCTGCGTCGGCCTCGCGGACGTCCAGGGCGCCGGGGGCAGCACGCCCGCCAAGTGGTTCTACGACAACTCGCTCATCGGCGACGTGGTGATCGTGAAGAACTCCCCCGACAAGACGGTGTCGCCGGACAACGGGCTCAACGGCTGGAACATGCCATGGAGCCAGTGGGTCGCGGACAGCGCGTCATGAGCGAGTGAACATCCGCCCCAACTGGGGTTTTTGACGGACCGACCGGGCCGCGCGGGAACTTTTCGCGCGGCCCGCGCGTTTTCCCGGACGTACGTTTTCTCGGTTCCCGGACATGATGTCCGACCGAGGGGCTACGGTATGCACCCACAAGGTGACATGCAGCAACGCCGGGAGAAACCTTGAGCGTTCCGTACGAGACGGCAGCGTACGAACCCCACGACTCGCCCGAGTCTCCGGAGGAGCACCTCGCGCGACTCCTCGGCCGCGCCCTGAACTCCTTCGAGCTACCGGACGAGACGATAAGGCGGCTGGACTGCGCCCTGGCCCACGACGGTTCGCTGCACTCCGCGCACCACAGCGCGGGCCTGCACCGGGAGACGTACCGGCACACGTGGCTGCTCGCCGACGGTTCGGCGCTCACCCTCTGGGAACTCGTCCACAACACGGCACCGGGCAGCGAACCGCAGCACGAGGTCTATGTGGACGAGGAGGAGCTGCGGGCCGCGACCGGGCGTCTGCCGCTGCCGCCGGACACACCCGACTTCGAACTGCCGGTGACGGTGCAACTGTCACCGGTCCCCGCGCCCCGGCACGCCTACGCCGCCGACGACTCGGCGGACCACGCGCGCCGTTTACTGCGCCGGGCGGAGAACCCGGACCGGCCGGGAGCGGACACGGCGGCCCTGCTGGCCACGGCGTCCGGCCACCGGATCACCCAGGCCTTCGGCCGCCCCTGCCGCGCCGGGCGGGCGGGGCTGTGCTTCTCGCTCTACGAGCACGCGTTCCTGCTGCGTGACGGCGAGGAGCTCTCCCTCTGGGAGGTCGAGCACACGGCGACGCCGGACGGGCGGCACATGTGCGAGGTGTACGTCAGCGAGGACGCGGCGCGTGAGGCGATGGAGCGGCGGGCGGCGCAGCTTTCCTAGACGCCCCGGTCACCTAGACGCCCCGGTCTCCGCCCAACTGGCGCACCAGCTCGGTGAAAGCGTCTCTCTCCTCCGTGGTCAGCTCCACGGACTCCGACCGGGGGCCTGTCTGCCGCTGTTGCGGGAGAGCGGGGAGGGAGTGGCCGTCGGGCCACCCGGAGACGTGCTCAGGCATGCGCTCCAGTAGACACCACGGCCCGGGACTTCGG
>NZ_JBHUQX010000158.1:0-19383 GCF_042674225.1 Streptomyces sp. NPDC056948 | reverse complement strand
CCTCCAGGGCGGCCCGGCGGGCGTGCTGCTCGCGCTCGCCGGGGCCGGCCTGGCGTCCTGGGGCGTGGTGCTGCTCAGCAGGGCGGCGCCCGTGGACCAGGGCCGTCCGGTGGACGACGACCATCCGGTGGCCGCCGTCCTGGCCCTGGAACCCGGCTCGGCCACGGCCGAACCGGCGTTGGTGCCCCGGCCGCACGATCCGGGGCACCTCACCCCGGCTACCCGGTGATGATCGCCGGGTCGCTCACACCCGGCCGGCCGTTCTCGACGTGCCCCGCGAACCGCCGCAGGAACGCCGCGTCGCCCTCGGCGGTGACGGTCAGGTCGTACCAGCGGCGGCTGCGGTCGAGGTCGACGGTCCGCCGTACCTTCGCGCCCGGGCGGACGGTGACGGTCGAGGGCCGGCCGCCGTAACGGTCGGAGAGCTTCAGCCGTGCCGTGCCGGAGCCCTTGTTGGTGAAGGTCAGTTCGACGTCCTCACCGCTGTGGCGGGCGGTGACCTCGCAGCCGGCCGTCTTGTTCGACCCCTTGAAGACCCGCACGAAGCCGTTGGGGCCATGCACGGTCAGGTCGTACGCGCCCGCCGAGTAGGCCGAGTTCCAGGTGTCGGAGAGCGTCTTGCCGGCCTCGGTCGTGTACATCCAGGGGCCGTCGGCGCGGTTGCCGGACGTGATGTGGAAGGCGGCGCCGGCCTTCGGCCCGGAGGCGAAGGCGAGGGTGAGCTTCCCGGCGGCGGCGTCGACCGAGGCGTCCACGTGCGGGGCGTACTTCAGCGGCCGGGTGCGGCGCGGGCCGCGTTCCTGCCGGGGCATGCGCGGGTCGGCGGGCGGGGCCGGCTTGTAGTCGGGGTGGCGTTCGCGGTCCTGCGGCTCGTACTCGTCGGTGCCGGGCAGCGGGACCGGCCGCGCGTCCTTGCGGGAGAAGTCGAACGCGGCCGTCAGATCACCGCAGATGGCGCGGCGCCAGGGCGAGATGTTGGGCTCGCCCACGCCGAAGCGGCGCTCCATGAACCGCAGGATCGAGGTGTGGTCGAGGGTCTCCGAGCAGACGTAGCCGCCCTTGCTCCACGGGGAGACGACCAGCATCGGCACCCGGGGGCCGAGGCCGTAGGGGCCCGCCGTGTTCTTGCTGTCGCCCGGGAAGAGGTCGAGGGAGACGTCGACGGTGGACAGGCCGCGGGAGGCGTCCTTGGGCGGCAGCGGCGGCACCACGTGGTCGAAGAAGCCGTCGTTCTCGTCGTAGGTGATGAACAGGGCGGTCTTCGACCAGACCTCCGGGTTGGAGGTGAGGGCGTCCAGGACCTGGGCGATGTACCAGGCGCCGTAGTTCGACGGCCAGTTGGAGTGCTCGGAGAAGGCCTCGGGGGCGGCGATCCAGGAGATCTGCGGCAGCTTGCCCGCCTTGACGTCCGCCTTCAGCCGGTCGAAGTAGCCCTCCCCCGCCTTGGCGTTCGTGCCGGTGCGGGCCTTGTCGTACCAGGGATCGCCGGGCTGGGCGTTGCGGTACTTGTTGAAGTACAGCAGGGAGTTGTCGCCGTAGTTGCCGCGGTAGGCGTCCTCGATCCAGCCCCAGGAGCCCTTGGCGTCCAGGCCGTCGCCGATGTCCTGGTAGACCTTCCAGGAGATGCCGGCCTGCTCCAGGCGCTCGGGGTAGGTCGTCCAGCCGTAGCCGAGTTCGTCGTTGCCGAGGACCGGGCCGCCGCCGGTGCCGTCGTTGCCCGTGTAGCCCGACCACATGTAGTAGCGGTTCGGGTCGGTGGAGCCGATGAACGAGCAGTGGTAGGCGTCGCAGACGGTGAACGAGTCGGCGAGGGCGTAGTGGAACGGGATGTCCTCGCGGGTCAGGTACGCCATGGTCGTGGTGCCCTTGGCGGGCACCCACCGGTCGTACTTGCCGCCGCGGTAGGCCTGGTGGCCGTCGGGCCAGGAGTGCGGCAGGCCCTCAAGGAACTGCATGCCGAGGTCGTCGGCGTCCGGGTGGAACGGCAGGATCTCCTTGCCGTCCTTCTCCTGGTGCCAGATCGACTTGCCGTTGTCGAGCGCGACCGGACGCGGGTCGCCGAAGCCGCGGACGCCTCTCAGGGTCCCGAAGTAGTGGTCGAAGGAACGGTTCTCCTGCATCAGGACGACGATGTGCTCGACGTCCTCGATCGACCCGGTGCGGTGGTTCGCCGGAAGCGCGGCAGCGCGCTGGATGCTGGCGGACAGCGCACTGAAGGCCGTGGTGGCACCCGCGAGTTGAAGAAAGCGGCGCCGGTTTACTTCGGACATGTAGGACAGACCTCTCATCCTGAGGTACGGGATGGCCGGAACATGACGGAATCTGCGCGGAAGGAGTGTTTCAGGGACACCAAACGCCAAGGAAGGGGCGGGTGACACTCGTGTGAAAGTCGCCGGTACGTGAGGTGTGGCGGCGCGCTTCCAGGGGAGGGTGAGGGGCGTGACAGAGACGCAGACGGTTTCCCCGCCGACGAAACGGCCCGTCCGCCAGCTCCTCGCCGCCTCCGTGGGCAACGCCGTGGAGTGGTACGACTGGTACGCCTACACGTTCCTGGCGACCTATATCGCCGCCCAGGTCTTCCCCGAGAGCGCGGACAACTCGCTGGTGCCGCTGCTGTCCACGTTCGCGGTCTTCGCGGTGGGCTTCTTCATGCGGCCGGTCGGCGGGCTGCTGATGGGCGCGGTCGCGGACCGGCACGGGCGGCGGGCCGCGCTCACGGTCACCATCCTGCTGATGGGCGGCAGCAGCCTGCTGGTCGGACTCACCCCGACCTACGCCTCGGTGGGTGTGCTGGCTCCGGTGGTCCTCGTCGCCGCCCGGCTGCTGCAGGGCCTGTCCGTGGGCGGCGAGTTCGCGGCCTCGACGACCTTCCTCGTGGAGTCGGCGGGCCCCGGCCGGCGCGGGCTGTTCTCCAGCTTCCAGTACGTGTCGACCACCATCGGGCAGCTCGTCGCCTCCGGCATCGCCACACTGCTGGTGAACACGCTGAGCGACGGGCAGATGAACGGCTGGGGCTGGCGGGTCCCGTTCGTGCTCGGAGCCGTGCTGAGCCTGGTCGGCTTCTGGATCCGGCAGGGCGCGCAGGAGACCCGCAGCGCCGAGCAGCAGGAGGCCCCGCGCCCGGGCCTGTTCGAGGCGCTACGGCGGCACCCGCGCGAGTCGCTCCTGATCTGCGGCATCACGGCGGGCGGCACCATCGCCTACTACACGTGGACGTCGTACCTGCCGACGTACGCCGAACTCAACGCGGGTCTGGAGAAGTCGGACGCGCTGCTCGCGGGCACGATCTCACTGGCCTTCTTCGCCCTGCTGCAGCCGCTCGGCGGACTGCTCTCGGACCGCTTCGGCCGCCGCCCCCTGCTGCTCTTCTTCGGCCTGGGCTTCGCCCTGCTCACGGTGCCGCTGCTGCACAGCCTGCGCGACTCGTTCGCCGTGCTGCTGCTCGTGCAGTGCGCGGGCATGGTGCTGCTGACCGGCTTCACCTCGATCAGCGCGGCCGTGAACGCGGAGATCTTCCCGCCGCGGGTGCGCGCGGCCGGTATCGGCTTCCCCTACTCGCTGACGGTCGCCCTCTTCGGCGGCACGGCTCCGTACGTCGGCACCCTGTTCAAGGAGCTGGGGCACTCGGGGCTGTTCCCGTGGTACGTCGCCGTGCTCTGCCTGCTGTCGTCGCTGGTGTATCTGCGGCTGCCGGAGACGGCCCACACACCGCTACGGCGGTGAGCGGGGGGCCCGCTCACGCCCCGGGTCCCCGTCCCGACTCCCCCGCCCGCTCCTCCTCGAGAGGTCCTTCGTACTCTCCGTTGCCGGATCGCCCAGTCGCTCCGGGCGCCACTGGCTCCCCTTCCGCGGCGATCTCCTTGACGGCGGCCCGTTCCGGGTCGGTCGCGGCGTCGGTGGGTCTGCCCACCTCCGAAAGGGTCATCTGGGCGCGGTCGTCGACGAGCCGGGTCACCAGGTGCTGGGCGGCGCCGAAGGCCGCGGCCCAGCCGAGGACCTGCGCCCTGCTGTCGAGATCGCTCAGCCCGGGGACGAAGGCGCCGCGGATCAGCAGCAGTCCGAGGAAGGCCGACAGGGCGCCGGTGGGGAACTTCAGCACCGCCGACGCCAGGGGCAGCATGTAGGGCGAGTCGGTGCCCCGGATGCGCCGCAGTGAGGCGATGACGGTGAGGGCCGCGCCGGCGAGCCCGGCGATCTCGACGGTGAGGATGTCGCGCGACTTGGCCAGGCTGCTGGCGTCGGTGCCCGCCGGGACGTTGTGATGCTCCGCGGTGGGGCAGACCACGGTGATCCGGTCCGAGGCGCTGGGACCGGTCTGGGGCGTGAAGCACAGGCTCAGCGAGCCGGGTGAGAACCAGCCGTAGAGGGCGAGGCCCGTCACGCCGAGCAGTACGAGGAAGGTCGCGGTCCACAGGATGTTGCGCAGACTGCGCACCCGGGCCAGTTCGTCGTCCAGGGCGTTGTAGGCGGCGTCCAGTGCGCGGACCATGAGATCCCGGTCGCTCGGCGTCATGCTCCCGGCGACGATGGGGCGCAGTCGCCGGGCGAGTCTGACCCGCCGGGGATCGTCGGTGTCGAGGTGCCGTTTGACCAGCGCCATGACTTCGCTGGCGCGGCCCGCGGCTTCCTCGTCGGACACCAGTTGAAGCAGCATCACCTCCGCGCTGCGCACATTCGACCAGACGCCCTCGCGGGCCGCCGATCCCGACCACAGCCGACGCCATCCGAAATCCTCGTCGGCGGCCGAGCGGGCCCTTTCGAGATGCCCCCGCATTCCCTCGACAAGCGTCATCCGGTCTTCCGGACAGGGCCTGCATCTTTCGTGTTCCAGCTGCGCTTCGAGATAGGTGATACGCGTCTTGGCCCGTGCGCGCCACGCCGACCGCGGCGGCCCGTTACGCAGGCCTTTCCGGCTGTGCGTACGGGCCGACCGGGTTTCTGTTCTGGTCACTCGTAAACGGCTGGCACGTGCAGCTTGTCCCAGGACTTCCGGCCCGGGATGCCGTCGGCGTCAGGGCCACCGAATCCGAGCTTGCGCTGCCACTTGGCGTACGACTTCTGGTCGGCCGAACTCCACGTGGAGTCGGGTCCGCCGGTGTACACCGAGCAGTTCTCCTCGATGAGGCGGTAGCCCATGGCCTCGATGATCGGGCTGGTCACTGACGCTTGGAAGAAGTCTGCGCCTGGAAAGGGCTCGTACTCACCGTCCGTTTCCGGGGGAGGGGCCACGCGAATTCGCTGGCCGGGGTGGATAACATCGGGATCCTCGATCTGGGGATTCCACTCCAGAATCTGATCCAGCGTCACATGGTGCATGCGCGCGATCTTGGTGAGGTTGTCACCGCGTTTCACTACGTAGAACTGCGTCGTTGTCTTTGCCATGCATCCAGGGTAAATCAATTCCCCGCGACGACAAAGTCCAGAATTCCGTTTCGATTTCAGCTTTTGATTCGGAAACGTCTTTTGTCAGAACCCTTCGGGAAGCGGCTGTTCGGCCCAGATGACCTTTCCCTGGGGGGTGTAGCGGGTTCCCCAGCGGTCGGCGAGTTGGGCGACGAGGAACAGGCCGCGTCCACCTTCATCGGTGGTTTCGGCGTATCGCAGGTGGGGTGAGGTGCTGCTGCCGTCGGAGACTTCGCTGATCATTTTGCTGTCGAACAGCATCCGGACGCTGATCGGGCCGGTGGCGTAGCGGATGGCGTTGGTGATCAACTCACTGAGGATCAGTTCGGTGACGAAGCCGAGGTCTTCCAGATCCCAGATGGCGAGCTGGTGTGCGACGGCGGTGCGTATGTGTCCCACGGCGGCGGGGTCGCGGGGCACGTCCCAGCGTGCCACCCGCTCCGCGGGGAGTGCGCGTGCACGCGCGACGAGGAGTGCGATGTCGTCGCGAGGCGGCTTGGGCAGAAGGACTTCGAGCACCGCGTCACAGGTTCGCTCCGGGTCTGTGTCCGTGCGGCTCAGGGTGCTGCTCAGGAGGTCGAGGCATTCGTCGATGTCCCGGTCGCGGTGCTCCAGGAGGCCGTCGGTGTAGAGCACGAGTTGGCTGCCCTGGGGCACGTCGAACTCACAGGCGACGAAGGGCAGACCGCCCACGCCCAGTGGCGGACCGGTCGGCAGCTCCAACAGCTCGACGCTGCGGTCGGGGTGGACCAGCGTGGGCGGGACGTGGCCGGCCCGCGCCAAAGTGCAGTGACGGGCGACGGGGTCGTAAACGGCGTAGAGACAGGTGGCCCCGATGAGTGCGTCGGCCGATTCCTCCACCTCGTCGCTGGGCTCTTCGACTTCCGTCAGACCGTCGAGGCGGGCGAGGAGTTCGTCGGGCGGAAGGTCCAGAGCCGAGAAGTTGCGCACGGCGGTGCGCAGACGCCCCATGGCAGCCGCGGCGTGCAGCCCCTGCCCGACGACGTCACCCACCACGAGTGCGACCCGCGCGCCGGACAAGGGGATGACGTCGAACCAGTCGCCGCCCACTCCACGCTGTGCCGGCAGATAGCGGTAGGCCACGTCCAGCGCGTTCTGCTTGGGCAGCCCGCGGGGCAGCAGACTGCGCTGCAGGGTGAGCGCGGTGTTGTGTTCCCTGGTGTAGCGGCGAGCGTTGTCGACGCACACCGCGGCGTGGGTGACCAGCTCCTCGGCCAGGACCAGGTCGTCCTCCTCGAACGGATCGAGCTTCCGGGAGCGCCAGAAGCTCGCCACGCCCAGGACGACCCCGCGGGCGCTCAGCGGGGCGGTGATGAGGGAGTGGATGCCGTATTCGATGATCCGCCGGGCGCGTTCGGGGTCCTGGGCCCGCCATCCGGGGGCGTTGCGCAGATCGGGTTCGAGGACGGCCCGGCCGATGGCAAGGCCCCTGACCTGGGGCGTGGAGCGGACGAACTCGATGAGTCGGCCCGTGGGATAGATCGGGGCACCTTCACTCACGCCTGCGGTGGCGGTGCGACGGAGCTGCGTCTCGGTGCCCGCCGGCTCGTCGCCGCGCAGCACGGGCTCGGCGAGATCGACGGAGACGAAGTCGGCGAACTGCGGGATGGCCACCTCGGCCAGCTCCTCGGCGGTTCGGGTCACGTCGAGCGTGGTGCCTATGGACACGGCCGCGTCGTACAACACCTTCAGGCGTTTCTGCGCGGCTTCGACCTTGCCGGACAGCGTCTGAAGTTCGGTGGTGTCCCGGAGCGTCGCGACGCTGCCGGAGGGGCCCCCGTACCGGTCGAGGGGCCGTTGGTTGACGGCCAGCAGCCGGCCCCGGGCAGGATGCACCTCGTCGGCGGCCTCACGCCGCGAGGCCAGCAGCTCGGTGGTCGGTGGGGCGAGGCCGAGCTCGCCCACGGGGCGGCCCTGGGCATTGGGAGGCAGGTCGAGCAGCCGCTGCGCCTCGTCGTTGGCCAGCAGGAGGCGACCGGCGCCGTCGACGATGACCACGCCTTCCCGCGCGGCGTGCAGGACGGCGTCATGGTGCTCGTACATCCGGGTGATCTCGGCGGGGCCCAGGCCGTGGGTCTGCCGCAGCAGACGTCGGCCGAGCAGCGCCGCTCCTCCCGTGATGACAGCCACGGCGCCGAGCGAAACGCCCAGCACCACCGGCAACTGCTCGGTGACCGCGTCGCCGATGTGCTTCGTCGTGACCCCGGCGGACACCAGCCCCACCACCGAGCCACCCGGATTCATGACGGGAACCACGGCGCGTACCGAGGGACCGAGCGTCCCCGTGTAGGTCTCCGTGACCGTCCCACCCGCCTGTGCGGGGGCAATGGTGCCGACGAAGCGCTGCCCGATGCGGTCCGGGTCGGGGTGGGTGTAACGAATCCCGTCCCGGTTCATGATGACGATGAAGTCGACGTTCGTGCGCTCCCTGGCGGCCTCGGCCCGTGGCTGGAGCACCGCGGTCGGATCGGGGGCAGCGAGCGCCTCGAGGATCCCGGGTGCATTGGCGATGCTCTCCGCCACAGCCAGAGATCGCTGTGCGGCCTCGCGCCGGCTGTCCCTCATGGCGTCCAGGACGAGAACGGCGGTGGCGCCGGCGGCGAGGAGCAGGATGACCGCGATCTGCAGCAGGAACATCTGGCCGACGACACTGTGCACGCTCAGCAGCGAACGCCGTCCCCGTCGCGTCTTGTGTACGGGCGGGTCGGTGAAGAGGGGGCTCTGGGTTTTCCCGGAGCGGCGGCTCGGCCCACCCATGGACCATTTCTACCCCATTGGACTGAAATGCTCGAACCTTTGCGGAGGCCGCACCACGTCGGACCCTCTCGCTTTACCATCCGCTGTCAGATGAACGCACTGCGTGACTTGTCGGCGGACTACCTACGGCCAGGACCGGTGAGAACTCGGATCTCGGTCTCCGTGTAGTCGGCCCCGCCCGGCTGACGCCGGTCGCGCACCGAGCCGGCCCAGCCGAGCAGAAATCCCACGGGAATCGAGATGAGGCCGGGGTTTCGCAAGGGGAACACGACGAAGTCCGTGCCCGGCAGCAGCGCCGTCGGGTTCCCCGAGACCGCAGGGGACAGCGTCGTCAGCAGCACGGCGACCGTCAGGCCGCCGTACATGCTCCAGATCGCCCCCCTGGTCGTGAAGCCCTTCCACCACAGGTTGAACAGCAGTGCGGGCAGGATCGAGGAGGCCGCGATGGCGAAGGCGAGGCTGACCAGGAAGGCGATGTTGAGGTGCTGGGCAAGCATCGACAGCGCGATCGCCGCCACACCGATCAGTCCCACGCCCATCCGGGCCACGGCGAGTTCGCTCTTCTCGGACGCTCTGCCCCGCATGATGGTCGCACCGTAGACGTCATGGGCCAGGGAGGCCGCCGCGGTGAGCGTGAGCGCGGCGACGACGGCCGCGATCGTGAGGAAGGCGACGCAGGAGACCACGGTGAGCAGGGTCTGTCCGCCCAGCCGCTCCGCCAGCAGCAGCACGGCCGTGTTGCCCGAGGGAGAGTCCTCGGCGATGTCCTTCGACCCGATCAGTGCCGCCGAGCCCAGGCCGGTCACCATCTCGAACACGGTGAAGACGATGACCAGGCAGGCCGCCCACGCGGCCGACTTGCGCGCTCTGCGTCCGCTGGAGACCGTGCCGATACGCATGAGGACGTGCGGCAGGGCGGCCGCCCCGAGCACGAACGCCAGTTGCAGACTGATCGAGTCGATCTCGTTGGTGCGATCGTGGAAGCGAATGCCGGGTTCCAGGAAGGGGTCACCGAAGCCGCTCCGCAGAACGGCCGCGTCCAGCAGACGCGCCGGGCTCCAGCCGAACTCCGACAGGACGGCCAGTACGACGAACAGACCTGTGGCGAGGAGCACCACGGCTTTGATGTTCTGCACCAGGGTCGCCGCCCGCATACCGCCGATGAGGACGTAGAGGACCATCAACAGTCCGAGTGCGGCCACGACGAACCGCTGGGCACCGTCTCCGTCCACGCCCAGGACCGTCGCGGCGAGCGCTCCCGCGCCGACGAGCTGGGCGGTCAGATAGAGCAGGCAGACGACCACGCTCGTGATGCCCGCGGCCAGATGCACGGGGCGGGCGTGCAGCCGCAGCGCAAGGGAGTCGCCGATGGTGAACCGGGACGTGTTGTAGTACGGCTGGGCGACCACCAGCACCAGCAGGGACCAGGCGACCATCGGCGCCAGCACGTAGGCGATGCCGTCGTAACCCGTGAGTGCGACCAGACCGGGGTTGCCCAGCATTCCCGCCGCGGACATGTAGGCACCGAAGATCGCCAACCCGTTGACCACCGACGACAGCCGCCGCTGACCGAGGTAGAACCCGCTCAGTTCGTCCTCTTCGGGGAGGATCGACCCGATCGCGAGGAACAGCGTGAGGACGACGCAGAGGCCGAAGACAACGAGGATGGGGAAGACGCTTCCGGAACCCGGGAGCGCGAGGACGGAGTTCACCGGTGGCTCTCCAACCGGGTGAAGGGGCTGCTGTGGCGCTCGGCCATGGGATCCAGTGAGTTCCGCGCGTACCGGACGTACCACAGGACCGACACGCCGGTGATCACCACTTGCGCCAGCACCAGAGTGAGCCCGACGTTCAGCGGACCCGCCCAGGAGACCGCCAGCAGACCGGGCGCCTCGTTGGCCAGGACTACGCCGGCCATCTGGGCGCCGAGGACCGCGGCGGCGACCTGGGCGGGGCGGCGGCGCGCGGCACGCAGTTCGGCCGGGACCGGCTCTTCCCCCGCCGGCCGTGTCGCAGGCGCGGCCCGAGGCCGGTCTTCGTCAACGGCCAGGTCCCGGACCAGGTGAAGGGCCCAGGCTCTTCGTTCGGCCCGGACGGCCGAATCGGCGGTGTGAGCCCCCTGCAGGGACCGCTGATACGGGTCCAGGAGCGCGGCCGGCTGGTCGACGGCCTCATAGGCGCGGGAGATGGCGTGCCGCAACTCCGCGGCGGAGTAGACGCGTTCGTGGTCCAGGGCACTGAGGTAGAGCGCGGCAGCCTCGGGAGGATCTTGGTCGGGGAAGGGCATGAGGAAATCCATGAGTACTCCTCGGCGCCAGTGGCGCGGAAAATGGAGAGCGCGGCATACGAGGCTTGTGGCGGCGCGCGTTGTCCCGTCCCGTGGATGGGGGGGGCGGATGTCAGTGGCGAAGACGCTGCCGCAGCGATCACCGGCCGACAAGGCCGTGAGCGGCAACGATCCGGGCTACTTGCGTGCGTTGCGTTCCCTGCGCGCAACTGTCGTCCGCTTCCGCCTGACGGAAGTTGCCTTGCGCGGCGGTCGCAGCCGTCAGGAATCTGAGTCCAACCACGGCACGCGGGGCGACGACGCCCCGCCGACAGGGACGGGAACGCCATGCCTCACACCACCGCCTTCGCCAGGAACCAGTGGTACGTCGCCGCCTACAGTCACGAGGTCGGGCGGGAGCTGCTCGGCCGGACGATCCTCGGTGAGACCCTCGTGCTGTACCGGACCGAGGAGGACGGCACGCCGGTCGTCCTGCACGACCGGTGTGTGCACCGCCGGTACCCGCTCTCCGAGGCCCCGACCCGCCTCGACGGCGACCGGATCGTGTGCGGCTACCACGGGTTCACGTACGACACGACCGGTACGTGCGTGTACGTGCCGGGGCAGAAACGGGTGCCGCGCACCGCCCGGGTCGCCTCGTACCCCGTCGTCGAGCAGGACTCGCTGATCTGGGTGTGGATCGGCGACCCCGCGCTCGCCGACCCGGGGACCATCCCCCGGGCCAGGCACCTGGACTCCCCCGGCTGGGTCACCGTGCGCGGCATGGAGCCGATCGACTGCGACTACGGCCTGCTCGTCGACAACCTCCTGGACCTCTCCCACGAGACGTATCTGCACGGCGGGTACATCGGCACCCCCGAGGTCGCCGAGACGCCGATCACCACGGAGGTCGACGAGGGCGCCGGGATCGTCCGAGTGAGCCGGCACATGGACGACGCCGAGTGCCCGCCGTTCTACGCCAGGTCCACCGGCATCGAGGGCCGGATCACCCGCTGGCAGGACATCGAGTACCACACCCCCTGCCTGTATCTGCTGCACAGCCGCATCGCCCCGGTCGGGGTGCTGCCCGAGCCGGACGGCAGCGACCCGAACGGCTTCCACACCGAGATCACGTACGCGATCACTCCGTCCGGCGACGGCAAGGTGTACGACTTCTGGGCCGTCTCGCGCGACTGGGCGACGGACGACGCCGAGGTCACCGAGTTCCTGCGGGGCAACAACCACACGGTCGTGATGCAGGACGTCACCGCGCTCAACCTGCTGCAGAAGACGCTCGGCACGGAGCGCACCGGCTATCAGGAACTCAGCATCAACATCGACACCGGTGGTCTGGCCGCCCGCCGTATCCTCGCCCGGCTGGTCGAGGAGGGCGACAAGCCCCTGGAGAAGGTCCAGTGACATCGCCCTCTTCCTCCGGGACCGGCGAGATCTACCGCATCGACTGGCTCCCCGGCACCGACGTCCTGCACGGCACCTGCCACTGCGGCCGTGAGCACACCGCGCAGGATCCGGTCGAGATGTGGGAGTGGATGCTCGCCCACCCCCAGGGGCACTTGGTCCACGAGCCGCGAGGGAACAGCTCATGAGCGTGTACGAAGCCGAACTCGTCGTCGAACGGCGGGAGTTCGCCGCCGACGGCGTGCTCGCCCTCACTCTGCGCCACCCGCTGGGCGAGCCGCTCCCGGACTGGGAACCGGGCGCCCACATCGATGTCGTGCTCGGCCCCGGTCTGGAGCGGCAGTACTCGCTGTGCGGCGACCCGGCGGACCGGTCGGTCTGGCGGATCGCGGTGCTGCGCGAGCCGGACGGGCGGGGCGGATCAGCCCATGTGCACGAGCAGGTGGGGCCGGGCGACGAGGTCCGGGTGCGCGGCCCACGGAACAACTTCGGCCTGGAGCCCGCCCCGCGCTACCGGTTCGTCGCGGGTGGTATCGGCATCACCCCGATCCTGCCGATGCTGGCCGCGGCCGAGGCGTCGGGCGCCGAGTGGACGCTGCTCTACGGCGGTCGCACCCGCCGGTCCATGGC
Source organism: Streptomyces sp. NPDC056948 (assembly GCF_042674225.1). Lineage (NCBI taxonomy): Bacteria > Bacillati > Actinomycetota > Actinomycetes > Kitasatosporales > Streptomycetaceae > Streptomyces > Streptomyces sp. NPDC056948. Next base: position 6,887 of record NZ_JBHUQX010000158.1, on the reverse strand, counting down.
GTTCGGCGAGGAACTGGGCCGGTACGGCGACCGGGTGACGATCGCGCCCGAGGACGAGACGGGGCTGCTGGACCTGCCCTCGGTGCTGGACGAGATACCCGACGGCACACTCGTCTACTGCTGCGGCCCCGGCCCGCTGCTCGACGCGGTGGAGGCCCGCAGCCCCTCCGGGGTACTGCGCGTCGAGCGGTTCCGGCCGAAGGACCAGGAGAGCGGCGACGACACCGAGTTCGAGGTGGAGCTGGCACAGAGCGGCAGGACGCTGACCGTGGCGCGGGACGTGTCGGTGCTCGCGACCGTGCGCGCCGCCGGGGTCGAGGTGCTGTACTCCTGCGCCGAGGGCACCTGCGGCACGTGCGAGACCGATGTCCTGGAGGGCGAACCGGACCACCGGGACTCCGTACTCACCGACGACGAACGCGCGACGGGCGAGACGATGCTCATCTGTGTGTCCCGCTGCCGTGGGAAACGGCTGGTGCTGGACCTGTGATCCGGGCCGCCTTCGGTGAGGCGGTCAGGGCGCTGCCCACAGGCCCCGGACATGTCCGAGGTGCCGGGTCATCACCGTCCGTACGGCCTCCTCGTCGCGGGCGAGCAGCGCGTCCAGGATCTCCAGGTGCTCCTCCGCCGACGCCTCAAGTCGCCCCTGCCCGGCGAGCGCGGTCAGCCCGTACAGCCGGGAGCGGCGTCTGAGGTCCCGTACGACGTCGACGAGGTGGTCGTTGCCGGCGAGGGCCAGCAGGCCGAGGTGGAAGCGCAGGTCGGCCTCGACGTAGGCGATGAGGTCGCCGGCCGCCGCGGAGGTGACGATCTCCTGGGCGACCGGGCGGAGTGCCTCCAGTGCCACCGGGTCGGCCGTGACCGCCAGGCCCGCCGTCGTGGGGATCTCGATCAGCGACCGGATGTGGGTGTACTCGTCGAGTTGCCGCTCGGAGACGGCGGTGACGCGGAAGCCCTTGTTGGGCACGGTGTCGACCAGGCCCTCCTTGGCGAGGTCGAGCATGGCCTCGCGCACGGGCGTGGCGGAGACGCCGAAGCGGGTGGCGAGGCCGGGGGCCGAGTAGACCTCGCCGGGGCGCAGTTCACCGGCGATCAGGGCGGCCCGCAGCGCGTCCGCGACCCGCTCCCGGTGGCTGGGCTTCCTGCTGCCCAGCAGGGGCAGGGCGGGGGTGTGCTGCGGGGCAGCCATGACGGTCGCGGTTTCCTCTCGTGGTCGGGGCCGGCCTACAGGACGAATCCGGCCGGGAACGGGTCGTCGGGGTCGAGCAGGTACTGGGCGGTGCCGGTGATCCAGGCGCGTCCGGTGAAGCTGGGCCGTACGGCCGGGCGGCCGGCCACCTCGGTCGTGCCGAGCAGTCTGCCGGTGAACCGGGTGCCGATGAAGGACTCGTTCACGAACTCGGTGTGCAGCGGGAGTTCGCCGCGCGCGTGCAGTTGCGCCATACGGGCGCTGGTGCCCGTGCCGCAGGGCGAGCGGTCGAACCAGCCGGGGTGGATGGCCATGGCGTGCCGGGAGTGGCGGGCGGTGGAGCCGGGGGCGGCCAGGTAGACGTGGTGGAGGCCGTGGATGGACGGGTCCTCCGGGTGGACGGGCGGGTCCTCGGCGTTGACGGCGGCCATGAGGGACAGGCCCGCCCGGAGGATGTCGTCCTTGCGGGACCGGTCGAAGGGCAGGCCGAATTGCTCCAGCGGCAGGATGGCGTAGAAATTGCCGCCGAAGGCGAGGTCGTACGTCACCGTCCGCCCGTCGGCGAGGGTGGCCTTGCGGTCGAGTGCGACGGCGAAGGAGGGCACGTTCTGGAGGGTCACCGCCTTGGCGACGCCGTGCTCGACCGCCACCTCGGCGACGACGGGGCCCGCCGGGGTGTCGAGCCGGATGGTGGTGACCGGCTCGACGACCTCGACCATGCCGGTCTCGACGAGCACGGTCGCCACGCCGATCGTGCCGTGCCCGCACATCGGCAGATAGCCGGAGACCTCGATGTAGACGACGCCCCAGTCGCAGTCGGGCCGGGTCGGCGGCTGGAGGATCGCACCGCTCATGGCGGAGTGGCCGCGCGGCTCGTTCATCAGCAACTGCTTGATGTCGTCGCGGTGTTCGCGGAAGTACAGCCGCCGCTCGTTCATGGTGGCGCCGGGAATGGTGCCGATGCCGCCCGTGATCACCCGGGTGGGCATGCCCTCGGTGTGCGAGTCGACGGCGTGCAGGACGAGTCTGCTGCGCATGGTCCCTAGGCCAATCCGGCCGCTACGGCCTTCTCGGTGGCGGCCCGTACGGCGGCCTCCTGCTCGGGCAGCAGCGGCACACGCGGCGGTCGGCAGGGGCCTCCGTGGCGGCCGACGAGGTCCATGGACAGCTTGATGGCCTGGACGAACTCCACCCGCGAGTCCCACCGCAGCAGCGGATGCAGCTGCCGGTACAGGTTCCGCGCGGTGTCGAGGTCGCCGTCGACGGCCGCGTGGTACAGCTCGACCGAGGCCTGGGGCAGCGCGTTCGGGTAACCCGCCACCCAGCCCTTGGCGCCCGCGACGGCCAGCTCCAGCAGGACGTCGTCCGCGCCGATCAACAGGTCCAGTTCGGGGGCGAGTTCGGCGATCCGGTAGGCCCGGCGGACATCGCCGGAGAACTCCTTCACGCCCCGGATGTGCCCCTCGCCGTGCAGCCGGGCGAGCAGCTCCGGCACCAGGTCGACCTTGGTGTCGATCGGGTTGTTGTACGCCACGACCGGCAGGCCGGCCTTCGCCACCTCGGCGTAGTGGGCGACGACGGACCGCTCGTCGGCGCGGTACGCGTTCGGCGGCAGCAGCATCACCGCCTTGCACCCGGCCTCGCCCGCCTGTTCGGCCCAGCGCCGGGACTCGGCGGATCCGTACGCGGCGACGCCGGGCATGACGCGCTGCCCGCCGATCGCGGCGACGGCCGTCTCGACGACCCGGGCGCGCTCCTCGGGGGTGAGCACCTGGTACTCGCCGAGGGAGCCGTTCGGCACGACGCCGTCACAGCCGTTCTCGACGAGCCACGCGCAGTGTTCGGCGTACTGGTCGTAGTTGACGGAGAGGTCGTCGTTCAGCGGGAGCGCGGTGGCGACGAGGACGCCGCGCCAGGGGCGGTGATCGGTCATGACTGTCCCTCCTGGGGGTGTTGCCGTGCGAGGACGCCGAGCGGAACGGGACGGGCGAAGGGCCTTCTGGCCGGGGCGGGCGGGCATCCGGCGAGCCCGGCGACCGCGCTGCCGCACATCCGGCCCTGGCACCAGCCCATCCCGGCCCGGGTGAGCAGCTTCACGGTGCGCACGTCGCCCGCTCCGAGGTCCAGGGCGTCGCGCACGGCACCGGCGGTGACCTCCTCGCAGCGGCAGACCACGGTGTCGTCGGTGATCTGCTCGGGCCAGTGCGCGGGCGGCGCGTAGGCGGCGTCGAGAGCGGCGGCGGATCTCCCGAGCCGCGTACGGGCCTTGAGGGCGGCGGGGGCCGGGTCGGCGGCGGTGCCGTGCAGATACGCGGCGACCGAGCACCCGGCGATGTGTCCCTCGGCGAGGGCGAGGGCCGCGCCGCCGACGCCGGTGGCCTCGCCGGCCGCCCACACGCCGGGCACGTCCGTGCGCTGCTCGGTGTCGACGGCCACGGCGAGCCCGTCGAGGCCGCAGCCGAGGCCCTCGGCCAGGTCGGTGTGCGGGAGCATGCCGTGCCCGACGGCGAGGGTGTCGCAGGGCAGGTGCCGTTCGGTGCCGGTCCTGACCCGTCCGTCGCTGTCCAGGGCGGCGACCGTGACGCCGGTCAGCCGGTCGTCACCGTGGGCGCGGACGACGCTGTGCCGGGCGAGGACCGGCACGCGGTGACGCAGCAGCCGGGCGGCGTACCCGGCGCCCTCGGGGAGCTTGCCGGCCAGGGCCCGGCCGTGGCGGGCCAGGCGCTTGGGGTCGGCGGACTCGACGAGCGCGGCGACCTCGACGCCTGCCGCCGCGAGCCCGGTCGCCACGGGCAGCAGCAGCGGCCCGGTCCCGGCCACGACGGCTCTGCGCCCCGGCACCACCAGAGCGCCCTTGAGCATGGCCTGGGCGCCCCCGGCGGTGACGACGCCCGGCAGGGTCCAGCCGGGGAAGGGCAGCACCTGCTCGTAGCCGCCGGTGGCCAGCAGCACGGCACGGGCGTGCACCTCGGCCGGCTCCTCCTGCTCCGGACCGAGCAGCGCGTGCACGACGAACCCGTCGGACCCGCGCTCCACACACCACACATGATGATCGGTCAGCACCCGTACGGCACTTGCGGCGAGTCCGTCGCGCAGCCGCTCCCAGGTCCGCCACCGGTGGTGCAGCGCCTCGGGCCGCCCGGCCCCGAGCCCGGCGGCGGGCTGCCGGTAGAACTGCCCGCCCGCCTCCGTCGCCCCGTCGACGAGCGCGACCCGCGTGCCTCGCGCGGCCGCCGCGAGGGCGGCGGCGAGGCCGGCCGGTCCGGCCCCGATCACGACCAGGTCAGTCCGCATGGCGCACCCCCTCATGGCCGGTCCCCTCCTGCGTGCCGATCACGTCCCCCGGCCGCACCGGCACCAGACAGGCGCGTCGGTTGGGGCGGCCGTTGACGGTCACCAGGCAGTCGAAGCAGACGCCGATCCCGCAGAACACCCCGCGCGGACGGCCCTCGCCCCGGGTGGCGCGCCAGGAGGTGATGCTCGCCGCCCACAGCACGGCGGCGACCGTCTGCCCGGGCAGCGCCTCGACCGGCCGCCCGTCGAACGTGACCGTGAAGGCGGGGCCGGGCCTGGCTCCCGCCAGCTCCAGCGGATTCACTCGGCCTCCTCGGTGAAGCGGTCGGGCCGGAACGGTCCGAGGTCCAGGTCGGGCTCCTGCCCGGTCAGCGTCTGGGCGATCAGATGCCCGGTGCCGGTGGCGAGTCCGATGCCCGCGCCCTCGTGCCCGCAGGCGTGGAGAAGTCCGGGCGCCCGGGGGTCCGGGCCGATCGCGGGCAGATGGTCCGGCAGATACGGCCGGAAGCCCACGTAGGTGCGCAGGGCCCGGACATCGGCGAGGAAGGGGAAGAGGTCCGTCGCTCCCGCCGCCAGCGCGCGCAGTGCCGGGAGCGACAACGACCGGTCGAAGCCGACCCGTTCGCGGCTGGCGCCGATCAGGACCGGCCCGGCGGGCGTGCCCTCGACCACCGGGGAGGTCTGCAGCGCCGCCGAGTCGCTCGCGACGTCGCCCACATAGTCGGCGGCGTACACCTTGTGCCGGATACGGGGCGGCAGCGGCTCGGTGACCAGCACGAAGCCGCGCCGGGGCAGCACGGGCAGGGACACGCCCGCGCGGGCCGCGATCTCGCCGCCCCAGGTGCCGGCCGCGTTGACGACGGCCGGGGCGTGGATGTCGCCCCGGTCGGTCCGCACCCCGCGCACCGCACCGCCGGGCCCCCGCGGCACCGCGGTCACTTCCCGGCCGGTGAGCAGCCGGGCGTTCGAGGCGCGCAGCAGGTGCGCCGCCGCGAGGGCGGGCATCACCTGGGCGTCCTGCGGGTAGTGCATGCCGCCCGCGAGTCCGGGAGCCAGATACGGCTCCAGATCGGGAAGCCGGTCGGGCGGCACGGGGACGGCCTCGACCCCGGCCGCGCGCTGCCCGGCCGCGAATTCCTCAAGCCCGGCCAGTGCCCCGTCGGTGCCGGCGACGACGACGCCGCCCTTGGCCTCGTACTCGACCGGCTTCCCCAGCCCCTCCCGGGCCAGTCCGGTCCACAGCCGGGCGGACAGCAGGGCGAGTTCGAGCTCGGGTCCGGGTTCCTTGTCGGAGACGAGGAGGTTCCCCTCCCCCGCGCCGGTCGTACCGCCGGCCACCGCGCCCCGGTCCACCACGATGACCTCGAGGCCGGCACGGGTCGCGTACAAGGCACAGGCGGCGCCGACCACTCCGGCTCCGACCACCACGACATCGCAGGTCAGCGACTCGCTCACGCCAGTACTATGTCACACACCACATCGCCTGGGAATGGGGCGAACGCCGGTTGACTCAGGCCGGAAGGGCTCAGTCGGCCGCCGGTACGACCCTCAGGTGGGAGGCGGTGCGACGCGTCCCGCGCTCCCTGGACGGGGTGCGGCGGGCCTCGCGCAGGACGAACGTGAGCCGGGTGCAGCCCAGCTCCTCGAGCGTCCTGGACGTCTCGACGACGACCCGGCACTCGGTGGCGCCCCGGCGCGGGTCCGGGTGCAGCAGCGGGCGTACGGCACCGTCGTGCTCGACGGCGTCCTCGCCGACCGAGCGGATCCAGTGCGGCAGGCCCTGCCGGTACGCGGCCTCCATGATCGGGTCCTGGGCGATGTCACGGCGGACGGCCTGGAGCCCGTGGTCGGGGCCGTGGCTCTCCACGGTGCGCGCGAAGTGCGCGAGCATCGGCAGGCACCAGCTCGACTCGTGCTCGCCGAGCACCGTGGGGGCGTCGGGGTGGAACAGCACGAACCTGAGGAAGTTGTCGCCCGGCATGGCCGTCGGGTGCGGACCCACGCCACCGAAAAGTGACCGGAACGCGCTATTGGTCAGCGCCACGTCCCAGCAGTGGTCGACGACGAGCGAGGGAGAGGAGACGGCTTCAAGAAGCCCGGCGTAGTCCTCCAGATAGGCCTGGGCCTCTGGAGTCTCGGCGACGGGCCGCGGTGCCGGCCGCTGCCCTCCTGCCTGATATGCCATCGGGAGGTCACCCCTCTTGCCTGTGCGGCCTTGACGCGGCGCCCCGATCCTGCTGCCCGGAGCTGAGGCGTGTCAACTATCGTGGCATTTCGTGCCTGTTGACGGCTGAAATTGGCCACAGTTGTGGCGAGACCTGGATGTGAGTTCGAAGCACCGGCTACGCTCCGGGAAGTTCACGCCGGGGAAAGTCACGGCATCCACTTGTGAGAAGCCTGTGAG
>NZ_JBHUQX010000157.1:0-19678 GCF_042674225.1 Streptomyces sp. NPDC056948 | reverse complement strand
CTTCCACGGCGGGCAGGGACCACGCGGTCGAGGACGACACCGACGGATTCGACGGCCCGGTCCTGGGCCCCCGGTGGTCGACACTGCGCCGCCCCGCGACCCCCGACTGGGTCTCGCTCACCGAACGCCCGTCCCATCTGCGGCTTCGCGGTGGCCGGTCACCGCAGAGCCTGGTCGAGCCCAGCCTGGTGGCCCGACGTGTCACATCGGCGCGCTGCTCGTTCGAGGCGACGATGGAGTACCGGCCCCACGCGTTCCAGCATCTGGCCGGGATCACCGCGTACTACAACACCCGCAACTGGTACTACCTGTACGTCACCGTGGACGACGAGGGGCGGCCCGTCCTGCGCGTCGCGAGCAGCGACCGGGGTGTGCTCGGCGTCGACGAAGCGGGTGAGGCGCCGCTCGGCGACATCGCACGGCTGCGGCTCGGCCTGGACTTCGAAGGGGCCGACCTGCGCTTCCGGTACGACACCGGCCGGGGCTGGGAGCCCTTCGGCCCCGTCCTGGACGCGACGGTCCTGTCCGACGAGCACGCCGAGCACATCGAGGACGGCCAGATCCGCGCCCTCGGCTTCACCGGCGCGTTCGTCGGCCTGTGGGCCTGGGACCTCAGCGGGGGCGGGCACCCTGCCGACTTCGACGAGGTGACGTACCGGGCTGGGGAACGAGCTCCCGTTCGATGAACCGGTTGAGGTGGTGCCGCGCCTCTTGAGTGGTCAGGGGAGGTGCCTGGCGCAGGCGTTGCAGGGCGAGGCCGTCGGCGAGGGCGGCGAAGCGGGCCGTGAAGCCGTCGAGGTCGTCACTGCTGAACTCGCCGTCGGCGACGCCCCGTTCGGCCAGGGCGCGGATCTGCCGGTGCCAGGCCGCGTACCGGTCGGCCTGCCCCCGTGCGAAGGTCTCGTCCGTGCTCTGCTCGCCCGCGTGCCAGAAGTCGAACCACATCCGCCAGTGCCGGTCGGTGTCCTCGGTGAACAGCGCGTCGACGAGCAGCCTGAGCGCCTCGGCCCCGCTGGTCGCGTGCTCGGCGGCCTCGCTGAGCGCCGCGTAGTACTGCTCGATGTGCAGCACCATGGCCTCGGAGAGGACCTCCTGCACACTGTCGAAGTGGTAGGTGACCGTGCCGACGGACACCCCGGCCGCGGCGGCCACGTCGCGCACGCCGACCGACTTGTAGCCGCGCTCCGCGATCAGCGGGACGGCCGCGTCGACGATGAGGCGCCGCCGCACCTCGGTGGGCTGCCGGGTCCGGTCGCGGGCGGCGACGGCACGGCGCGGGCCCTTCCCGCCCTGCCGCGGCTGCTCGGCGCCCGTCATCCCGACGTCCTCGGGGTGGTGCGGTGCCATGCGCGCTCGGCCACTGTCTCTCCGTTCCCCCGTGCCTCGATACGGCTGTCCATGATGAACTCCGCGGCCGTGGCGCGCAGCTCCGTCCGGGCCATGATCTCAGCGTCCCAGTCGTCCCCGCGCCGCAGCCGGATGCGCCACTCGGAGACGGCTCGCGCCGACAGCGGGTCGTCGGTGCGGATGGTGTACGTCTCGCGGGCGCTCTCCTCGTAGCGCAGCCCGTCCGGGTACGTCCGGGACCCCCCGTATCGGGGGTCGACCTCCAGGGTCCACTCGCCCTTGGCCACATCGTGCGTGACCAGCCGCTCGGGGCGGGGGTCGGGGGGAGTGTCGTAGGTGACCGGCATCGGTACCGCCTGCTCCGGTTCCTCGAAGCGGATGGCGATCTCGTCGGCCGCCTCGCGCACGGGCAGCAGGACCGCGCTGCCGGCCGGGACGACGTGCAGCGCCCCGCGTTCGCCGTGCGGCCACACCCAGGGCCAGTACGCGTCGGAGACGGCGACACGGACACGGTTGCCGGGCGGGAAGGCGTAGCCGATGCCGTTGAGGTCGACCTCGACGTCCTCGTACGTCCCCGGAGTCCATTCGACGGCGTGTTCGCGGCCCTTCCTGCTGAGCAGGTTGAGCACGCCCCGGGTGACGAGCGTGGACGAGCCGTCGGGAGCGACGTCGCACACGCGGGCGATGACATGGGCCCGGGGTGTGTCGCTGTCGAGGCGGAGCCGGACACGCGGCCGGCCGAGGATCTCCACGCGCCGGTCCAGGGGCGCGGAGTCGAAGCAGACGGACCGGCCGTCCTCCTCGCGCTGGTCGGGCGGCAGGTCGGCGGCGTTGCCGAACGGGAAGAAGCGGCCGGCGTCGAGGCCGGTGTGCAGCGGAGAGCGCACGACGACCGGGTCGCGGCTCTCGCCGAGCGGACGGGTGTCCCAGGTGACGTCCGGGCTGGGCCACTCGGCGGCGCTCACCCAGCGGCCGGGCATCTCCTCGTGCGAGGGGGCGGGCGGTACGGGGTCGTTGAGCCAGGCGCGCAGCAGCGGCTCCGCCATGACGCCCGTGTCGACGCCCTTGAGGTGCTGGTCCCACCAGCGCAGGGTCTCCTGGAGGAACCCGATGGCCGGGCCGGGCGGCAGTCCCCGGTCGGGGTACTGGTGCGACCAGGGGCCGACGATGCCCCGTACCCGGTCACCGGGGAGGTGCTCCACGAGCCGCAGCACGGTGTCCCGGTAGGGGTCGTTCCAGCCGCCGACCGCGAGGACGGCCGCGTCGATCGCCGTGTAGTCCTCGCAGACGCTGCCGTGCCGCCAGTAGTCGTCCCGCTGCTGGTGCTCCAGCCAGGTGTGCAGGAAGGGTTCGAGCGTCTCGAGGCGCTCGCGCCACAGGGGCAGCCAGCGGTCCGCGCCCACGTTCGCGGGGTCCGGCGGGCGTGCGGTGAAGGCGAGCATGGTGCCGGCCCAGGCGAGCATGTCGATGCCGAGGACGGCACCGCCCGTGTAGTGGACGTCGTTGTCGTAGCGGTCGTCGGTGGAGCAGACCGTCACGACCGCCTTGAGCGGTTCGGGGGCGAGGGCGGCGATCTGCAGGGAGTTGAAGCCGCCCCAGGAGATGCCGAACATGCCGACCTTGCCGGTGCACCAGGGCTGTGCGGCGAGCCAGTTGACGACGTCCACGCCGTCCGCGAGTTCCTGGGCGTCGTACTCGTCGCCCGGTGTGCCCTCGCTGTCGCCGTGGCCGCGGACGTCGACCCGGACGGAGGCGTAGCCGTGACCGGCGTACCAGGGGTGGCGCTGGGCGTCGCGCGGGGCGGTCCAGTCGCTCTTGCGGTACGGCAGGTACTCGAGCAGCGCGGGGACGGGGTCCGACTCGGCGTCGGCCGGGCGCCAGACGCGGGCGTGCAGGCGGGTCCTGCCGTCCCGGGTGGGGATCCACACGTCCTCGCGGACGACCTGGCGTTCGAACCGGTCGCGGTACTTCACGAAACTCCTTCTGCGACGGGAGCGGTCGGGTTGTCGTCGGGGGCGCCGGCGGGCCGCCAGCGGCGCACGCGGTGGCCGTCGCCGTGGTCGGTCCACATCTCGCCCTCCTGGGCGGCGTCGGCCCAATCGGGGGCCGCCTCCACCGGCGGCCGGGCGTCGGGGTCGGGTTCGAGGGCGGCCGCCATGAGCTGCCGCGTGTACGGGTGCCGGGGATCCGAGAAGACGGCTTCCGTCGGGCCCTCCTCGACGACGACACCGCCGCGCAGGACGACGACGCGGTCAGCGATGCCGCGCACGACGGCCAGGTCATGGCTGATGAACAGACAGGCCAGGTCGCGTTCCCGGCGCAGGTCGTCGACCAGGTGCAGCACATCGGCCTGGACGGAGACGTCCAGCGCGGTGGTGATCTCGTCGGCGATGAGGACGTCCGGCTCGCCCGCCAGCGCCCGTGCGATGCCGATGCGCTGCCGTTGGCCGCCGGAGAGCTGGGCGGGCAGCCGGTCGGCGAAGGCCGGGTCCAGGCGTACGTCGGCGATGAGCCGCCGGGCGCGCTCGGCGGACTCCGCCCGGCCGTCGGCCGTGCCGAAGAACCGCAGCGGGCGCCGGATGGCGTCGCCGACCGAGCGACGGGGGTTGAGCGAGGTGTCCGCGTTCTGGAAGACGAGCTGGACCCGTCGCCGCAGGGACATCTGCCGTCGCTGCGCGGGCCGGGTCAGATCGCCCGACTCGTGGGTCATGGCGCCGCCGGACGGTGTGCGCAGCCCCGCGAGGGTCCAGGCCAGCGTGGACTTGCCGCTGCCCGACTCGCCGACGAGGGCGAGCACCTCACCGCGCCGGACCTCGAAGGAGACTCCGTCCACGGCACGGGAGCTGCCGTAGTCGACGGTGACGTCACGGGCCGAGACGGCGACCGGCGCGTCCTCGGGCACCACGGCCCTCGGGCGGATCTCGCGCTCGCCCGTCTCCCGCACGAGTGCGAGACCGGCGTCGTCCAGCCGCGGCACGCTCGCCAGCAGCCGCTTCGTGTACGGCTCCCGGGGCAGGGCGAACAACTGCCGCGTCGGCGCCGACTCCACCACCCGGCCCGACTTCAGCACGCACACCTCGTCGGCCAGGTGCGCGACGACGCCCAGATCGTGGCTCACCAGCACGGCCGCGAGGCCCAGTTCGTCGCGCAGGGCGGCGATCAGGTCCAGCACGCCCCGCTGGGTGACGACGTCCAGGCCGGTCGTCGGCTCGTCCAGGACCAGCACCTTGGGGCGGGCGGCGATGGCCATGGCGAGGGCGACGCGCTGCTGCTGGCCGCCGGACAGCTCGTGCGGATAGCGGCGGGCCAGCTCGGCGGGGCGCGGCAGCCGGACCTGGTCGAGCAGTTCGGTGACGGGGATGTCGCCGCCCGCCTCCGCGATCTGGCGGCCGACGCGCATGGAGGGGGTCAGCGCCTGGCCCGCGTTCTGGGCGACCATGGCGACCGTCCGGCCGCGCAGCCGCCGCAGCTCGGGCGCGGACAGGGCGAAGACGTCCTGTCCGTCCACCGTCACCGAGCCGCCGGTGACATGGGAGCCGTGCCGCAGATGCCCGAGCAGGGCCGCGGCGAGGGTCGACTTGCCGCTGCCGGACTCGCCGACCAGCGCGAGCGTCCGGCCAGCGGCGGCCTCGACCGACACCTTGTGCACCACGGGTATCCGACGGCCGCCGGAGCGGTACGCCACGGACAGGGAGTCGACGGAGACGAGCGGGGTCATCACAGGCCCTCCCTGATCCGGTCGACGCCCCAGGCCTTGGAGAGGCCGTCGGCCGCGAGGTTGAGTCCGATCACGAGCGTGGCCAGGGCGATGATCGGCGCGACGCTCGCCATCGGCACGACGGTGATGGCCGTGCGGTTCTCGGCGACCATCAGGCCCCAGTCCGGCGTCGGCGGGTCGGCGCCGAAACCGAGGAAGGACAGCGAGGAGATCAGCAGCACGACCCAGGAGGCACGCATCGCGAACTCGACGCACACCACGTCGACGATGTTCGGCAGGACCTCCCGGCGCAGGATCGACCAGGTGCCCTCCCCGCGGGCCCGGGCGGCGGTCACGTAGTCGGCGGGCACGACCGCCAGGGCGGCGCCGCGCACCACCCGCACCACCTGGGGGACGAAGACAACCGCGACGGCGAGGACGATGACGGCCGGTCCGGTGCCGAGCGCGGTCACCACCACGAGCAGTGCCAGCACCGCCGGAATGGCCAGCACGGCGTCCAGCACCCGCCCGATCAGGTCGTCGAACCAGCCGCCGCGCAGGGCGGTCGCACAGCCGATGACCGTGCCGAGGGCGACGCTCACGACGGTGGCGGCGACGGACACCCCGAGTGCGTACCGGCCGCCGTACAGGACACGCGCGAGGACGTCACGCCCGTACTGGTCGGTGCCCGCCCAGTGCTCCCCGCCCGGACCGAGCAGGGCCTGAGAGGCGTTGCCTGCGATCGGGTCGTAGGAGGTGAGCAGGGGGGCCAGCAGCGCGATCACGACGTGGACGGCGACGATCACGAGCCCCACGACGGCCGCGCGCGAGGAGCGCAGGGTGCGCCACGCACGGGCGGCGCGCGGGGCCGGGGCGTCGGCCCGGACGGTGTCGACCGTGGTCATCGGGTCCTCCCTCGGGTGCGGAGCCTGGGATTGAGGGCCATGGCGCCGAGGTCGGCGGCGAGGTTGCACACGACGTAGACGACGGCGCTGATCAGGGCGATGGCCTGGATGACGGGCAGGTCCCGGTTCTGCACCGAGGAGAGCATCAGCTTGCCGATGCCCGGGTAGTTGAAGACGTTCTCGACGACGGCGACGCCGCCCAGCAGCCAGGCCACGTTGAGCGCGATCACGTGCAGGACGGGCAGCAGGGCGCTGGGCAGGGCGTGCCGGGTGACGACCCGCCAGGTGGACAGGCCCTTGAGCCGGGCGGTGGTGACGTACTCGCTCGCCATCACGTCGATCACCGAGGTGCGGGCCATGCGGACGATGTAGGCGGCCATCACCACCGCGAGGGCGAGGGCCGGGAGCCAGACGGCGGGCAGGAGCTGGCCGACCGTGGCATCGGGGCCGTAGAGGACGACCGCGGGGAACCACGGCAGCGCGACCGAGAAGCACAGCACGAGGACCGTGGCCACGACGAACTCGGGGACACTCATGCCGACGAGACTGACCGTCGAGATGAGGTGGTCGGGCCAGCGGTCGCGGTAGAGCCCGGCGACGATGCCCAGCAGCAGCGAGCCGGTCACCGCGAACAGGATCGTGAGGGCGGCGATGAGCATGGAGTTGCCCAGATACTGGGTGACTTCACCACCGACCGCCGTCCCGGAGACGAGGGACGTGCCGAAGTCGCCGTGCAGGGCGCCCCACATCCAGTCGCCATAGCGTTCGAATGCGGGCCGGTCAAGGCCGAGGCTGCCGCGCAGCTCGGCCACCGCCTGCGGGGTCGCGTCCTTGCCGAGGACCTGGGTGGCGACGTCCCCGGGCAGGGCCTGGACGGCGAGGAAGACCAGCAGCGAGGAGAGCAGGAGCGTGCCGAGCGCGGCCGCGAGCCGGCGGGCGACGAAGGAGAGCATTGGTCAGGCCCCCTTCAGGCCGATGCCGAGGTAGTCGAACTCGAAGCCGTGCTCGGCGTAACCGCGCACCTTGCGCGAGATGCCCACGAGCCGGTCGGCGAACATCGGGGTCATCGCGCCGCCCTTGTCGATCACCCAGGTCTGCGCCTCGCCGTAGAGCTCACGGCGCCTGGTGTCGTCGGTCTCGGCACGCGCCCGGTCGAGCAGGGCGTCGAAGCCCTTGTCGGACCAGGCGGTCTCGTTGTACGAGGAGCCGCCGCGGAAGACCTGGTTGAAGAGCTGGTCGACGGGCCGGCCGGTGTACCAGTAGGTGGCCATCAGCGGCTGCTTCATCCAGATCTGTGTGTAGTACGAGTCCGCCGACGCCGTCTTGACGCGGATCCGGATGCCCGCCCGCTTCGCCGACTCCTGGTAGGCGAGCGCCATGGGCGTGAAGAGGGGGTCGTACGCGGAGGTGTACAGGTCGACGGCCAGGTCCTCGTGGCCCGCCTTCCTCAGCAGGTACCGCGACTGCTCCGGATCGTGCTCGGGGTGCGCGGCGATGTGCGCCGGGTCGTCCGGGGGCACCGGGTTGTCCCAGCCGGGCTTGCCCGCGCCCTGCAACGCGGCCTTCACGATGTGCTCGGGGTCGTAGGCGAGCTTCATGGCCCGGCGGACCCGGACGTCGGTGAAGGGCTTGTCGGTGGTGAGCATCGGCAGCACGTACCACTGGGCGTTCTTCACCCGGGCGATGGTGGCGCGGTCGGAGGCGGCCACGACACGGGCGGTGGCGAAGTCCAGATTGGTCTGGGACAGCAGATCGACCTGCCCGGCGAGCAGGGCGTTCGAGCGGGCCGACATGTCCGCGACCGAGTAGAAGGCGATCGCGTCGAGCACCGGACGGCCCGCCCAGTGGTCCCGGTACGCGGTGACGCGGCCGGGGCCGGCCGGTGCGAAGGACTCCAGCTTGAAGGGGCCGGTGCCGATACCGGTGCGGCCGATGGACTTCCCGCTGCCCTCGGGGACGACGTAGCAGTTGTAGTGCGTGAGCAGGCTCGGGAACTCGGCGTTCGGGGCCTTCAGCGGCACGACGAGGGTGTGGGCGTCGGGTGTGCGCAACCGCCCGGGGTCCACGAGCGGGGCGAGGACGCCGGCCTGCGGGGACGCCGTCGCCTTGTCCAGGATGTGCCGCAGCGTGTAGGCGGCGTCGGCGGAGGTGAAGGCCCGGCCGTCGTGGAAGGTGACGCCCTTGCGGAGCCGGAAGGTCCAGGTGCGCGCCGCGCTGTCCGGCTCCCAGGACTCGGCGAGATCGGGAGCCGGCTCGCCGTCCGCGCCGATGCGGACCAGCCGGTTGTAGAGAGCGCCCAGGTATTCGTAGGCGGACAGGGAGCTCGCCGGGTCGAGGGTCTCGGCGTCGGAGGCGGGCGGACGGGCGATCCGCAGGGTCCCGCCGCGGTCGGGCGCGCCGCGCTGGGCGGCGGCCGGCAGGACGGGTGCGGCGGTGGCGCCCGAGCAGCCGGACAGCAGCCAGGACGCGCCGAGCGAGGCCGCACAGGCGGTGCCCGCGGCGAGCACCGAGCGGCGCCCTGGGAGATGCGTGCCGGACATGAACCGACCTTCCCTGTCGCTATTCGTACGCTGAACGATTGAGTGAAGTCCGTGAACGATAGCGAGCAGGCGGTTTCAAGCCAACCCTTCGGGCTGTGAAGAAGTCGTCACAAACGCGACGGCGGCTCCGGGCCCGTGGGTGGGCCGGGTGGGATGCCCGGCCGCCTTGCCCCCTCCGTACGCCTGACGCAGGCTGGTCCTATGGCTGAGCAAGTCGGCCCTACGCTGATCACGTCCGTCCAGCGGGCCATGCGCCTGCTGGAGGCGGTCAGCGCGCACGAGAACGGCGCGCCGGCGAAGCAGTTGGCGCGGGAGACGGGCCTGCCCCTGGCCACCGCCTATCACCTGCTGCGGACCCTCGTCCACGACGGATACGTGCGGAAGCTGGACGACGGCGGCTTCGTCCTCGGCGACAAGCTGCAGACGCTCCGGACCACCGGCCGGGCGCAGGCGCTGCTCAGCCGTGTCCGCCCCACGCTCGGCGCGCTCCGGGACGAACTGGCGTCGGCCGCCTACCTCACCTTCTACGAGGACGGCGAGATCCGGGTCGCCGAGATCGTCGACGGACCCGGGACGCCCCGCGTCGATCTCTGGGTGGGCTTCGAGGACGCGGGGCACGCGACCGCACTGGGCAAGACGGTGCTGCGGGAACTGGACGAAGAGGCCCGCAAGGACTACCTCTCCCGTCACCAGCTCGCCGACCTCACCCCGCGGACGATCACCAGCCTGCCGGAACTGCTCCGGCGACTGGAGGCCGAGCCCATGGCCCCGGCCGTCACGGACCTCGAGGAGTACGCCCTCGGCACGGTCTGCGTCGCCGTCCCCGTCTACAGCGGGGACACGCTCGGATCCCTCGGTGTCTCCCTGCCGGTGAACCGCTTCTCCCGGCTGCAGGAGGTCCGGGAGCGGCTGCTCCCGACCGCGAGCCGGGTGACGCGGAGCCTCTCGCTCACTATCTGAAAATCCGCTCCTTGCCGGTGCCCCAGGTCACCCCTTTATCTGGATGAAACAGACATTTCAGGGGTGCGCTTCTCGGATTCGCGCCCCGCGCACAGGTGAGGGACCCGGATACCAACATGAGCCATGCGCGTGACCTTGGTGCCGACCACCGGCCTGCGGGGCCGTCCACGAATCGAGTGGCCGGTGCCGGGGGTTCGGCCCGCAGGCGCGCCTTCGCGCAGCTGGCCGCCGGTATGCCCGTCCTGCCCGGACTGGTCGTCACAGCCGTCCTGCTCGCCGATCTCGCCGACGGCGCGGGGATGATCTGGCTGCCCCTGCTCGCCGCCGGCCCCGCCCTCGCGGCCACGACCAACGGGCCGCGAGGTGTCGTCTGTGTGGGTCTCCTCGCCGCGGTGCTCGGCGCGCTGCTCGGGGTCCGGGACGGCGTTCCGAGCCGTGAACTGGCCGCGGTGCTGTCGGCCCTGACGGCCGTCACGCTCGCGAGCGGGCTGGCCAGTGTGCTGCGCGGGCGCCGCGAACGGGTGCTCGCGGCCGTCCGCTCGGTCGCGGAGACCGCCCAGCACGCGCTGCTCAGGCCCGTACCGGCGAACGTCGGTCCCTTCCAGGTGGCCGTCCGCTACAGCGCCGCCGCGGCCGAGGCCCGCATCGGCGGGGATCTCTACGCGCTGATACCCACCCGGCACGGGGTGCGGCTGATCGTCGGCGATGTGCGCGGCAAGGGGCTGCCCGCCGTGGGGACGGCCGCGCTGGTGCTGGGCGTCTTTCGCGAGGCCGCCCATGACGAGCCCGACCTGCTCGCCGTGGTCGAAAGGATCGAGCGCAGCCTGACGCGCAATCTCGGCCACGACGACTTCGTCACCGCCGTGGTCGCCGGATATCCGCCGGGCGGTCATCTGGAGGTGGTGAACTGCGGGCACACGCCTCCGCTGCTGGTGAGTGCCTCGGGGAGTGTCACGCCGGTCGAGCCCGATCTGGCGTCCCCGCCCCTCGGACTGCGCGCCCTGGCCGGCCACTCGCCCGGTCTCCAGGCGCTCCCGTTCGCCGACGGCGACCAACTGCTGCTCTACACCGACGGTGTCACCGAGGCCCGCGACCACGGCCGGGCCTTCTACCCGCTCGCCGAAGGGCTGGAGCGCCATGTCTCCCACGAGCCGGCCCGCACCCTCGGCGCACTCCACGACGAACTGCTGGCCCACGTCGGCGGACGGCTGCACGACGACGCGGCCCTGCTCCTGATCCGCAAGCCGGCGGCATCCGAGGCAGGCATCGCCGCAACGATCGACCCCGGCAGCCCGGCTCACGCTCCGGCCTGCGAGGCGGGGTGTCGCTGACGCCCGCCGCGCGGCCCCACGCGACGAGCCAACCCGCGGCCCCAGGCCCGCCCGGGCACTTCGACGCAACGGTAGGTCAGCAGGCACAGGGGCAGCAGCACCCCGAAGAACCCCACTTCCAGCACGAGACCGTCCTGCCGCCGCCCGCCGATCTTGCTGTCGATCACCGCCAGCAGGAACGCGACGGACTTCACCGCAGCCGACTTCGGCGGGCCTAGGCGGATCCCTCGCGCAGATCCTTCACCCGCCGGAGTTTGCCGACGGACCGCTCCAGCGTCTCCGGTTCGACGATCGTCACGTCGACCGTGACGCCGACGCCGTCCTTGACGTCCTGCGCGATCGCGCGGGCGGCGGCCTCGCGTCGGTCGGCGGGTGTGCCCGGGCGGCTCTCGACGTGGACGGTCATGTGGTCCAGGCGGCCGCGCCGGGTCAGCCGGATCTGGAAGTGCGGGGCGACGCCGGGCGTGCGCAGGACGATCTCCTCGATCTGGCTGGGGAAGACGTTCACCCCGCGCAGGATGATCATGTCGTCGCAGCGGCCGGTGATCTTCTGGATGCGGCGGAAGGCGGGCCGGGCCGTGCCGGGCAGCAGCCGGGTCAGGTCGCGGGTGCGGTAGCGGACGACCGGCAACGCCTCCTTGGTCAGGGACGTGAAGACCAGCTCGCCCTCCTCGCCCTCGGGCAGCACCTCACCCGTGATCGGGTCGACGACCTCGGGAAGGAAATGGTCCTCCCATACGTGCAGGCCGTCCTTGGTCTCCACGCACTCCTGCGCGACCCCCGGGCCGATCACCTCGGACAGGCCGTATATGTCGACGGCGTGGAGGTCCATGCGCTCCTCGATCTCGCGGCGCATCTCCTCCGTCCAAGGCTCGGCGCCGAAGATGCCCACCCGCAGGGAGGTGGAGCGAGGGTCGATGCCCTGACGCTCGAACTCGTCGAGGAGCGTCAGCATGTAGGACGGCGTGACCATGATGATCTCGGGCTCGAAGTCCTGGATGATCTGCACCTGGCGAGCGGTCATGCCCCCGGAGGCCGGGATCACCAGACAGCCGGCGCGCTCCGCGCCGTAGTGCGCGCCGAGGCCTCCGGTGAAAAGCCCGTAGCCGTAGGAGATGTGCACCTTGTGCCCCGGCCGCCCGCCGGCGGCCCGGATCGAGCGGGCGACCAGGTCCGCCCACATCGACACGTCGTTCTCCGTGTAGCCGACGACCGTGGGGCGGCCCGTGGTGCCGCTGGAGGCGTGGACACGGCGGACCCGGTCCATGGGGACGGCGAACATGCCGAACGGGTAGGTGTCGCGCAGATCGGCCTTGGTCGTGAAGGGGAACCGGGACAGGTCCTCCAGCGACCGGCAGTCCTCGGGGGTGACCCCGGCGGCGTCGAACTTCTTCCGGTACGTCTCCACGTTGTCGTAGGCGTGCCGCAGACTCCGGCGGAGCCGGTCGAGCTGGAGCTCGCGCAGTTGCTCGCGGGTGAGGCGCTCGGCGTCGTCCAGCAGATCCTGGGGGAGGGGCTCGCCGGTCATCGCGACTCCTTCGACGTCGTACTCGCGCTCGTCCTCGTACTCGCGCTCATGCTCCCGATGGTGCGGCTGCGGCCCCGGAACTCCGCGATCACCTCGTCGCCCCGCAGAACGCTCACGTCGTAGAGGCCGCTGCGGCCGAACCGGGTGCGTTCCTCGGCCCGCGCCACGAGCACGTCGCCCTCGTACGCCGGGGCCACGAAGGTGACGTCGGCCCCGGCCGCGACGGTCACCGGGCCGTGGCTGTTGCAGGCGCAGGCGAAGGCGCTGTCGGCGAGCAGGAAGACGTAGCCTCCGTGGGCGATCCCGTGCCCGTTCACCATCCCCGGGGTCACGGTCATCCGGAGCACGGCGGTCCCTTCGCCCTGCTCGAGCAGCTCGACACCGAGCCCGCGTGAGGCCTGGTCCGCGGCGAACATCGCCTCCGCGGCGGGCGTCGCGTCAGCGGTATGGGTCACCTGTCGCACCACCTTGTCTACCGACCGAACATTCGGTTAGCTTCGGCGTTGCCAAGTAATCCCATCGCCTCCGGGCATGTCAAGGGTCGAGGGCTTACCAAGGCGCCCGGGCCTGTCATATCATGTACCGAACGAATGGTCGGTTGGGAAGTGGGACGGATGGATACGACACGCTCCAGCCCCGCGGGGGCGGACGGCGCCGAGCCGGTTCTCCAGCAGCACTTCGACGCGACGATCGCGCGGGACCAGCGGATCGAGCCGCGCGACTGGATGCCGGAGGGCTACCGGAAGACACTGATCCGTCAGATCGCGCAGCACGCGCACTCGGAGATCATCGGCATGCAGCCGGAGGGCGAGTGGATCACGCGCGCGCCGTCGCTGCGCCGCAAGGCCATTCTGTTCGCGAAGGTCCAGGACGAGGCCGGGCACGGGCTGTATCTGTACTCGGCGGCGGAGACGCTGGGCGCGGACCGCGCGGACCTCACGGACCGGCTGATCGAGGGCCGCCAGAAGTACTCGTCGATCTTCAACTACCCCACGCTGAGCTTCGCGGACGTCGGGGTGATCGGCTGGTTCGTGGACGGTGCCGCGATCTGCAACCAGGTGCCGCTGTGCAGGTCCTCGTACGGGCCGTACGCGCGCGCGATGGTGCGGATCTGCAAGGAGGAGTCGTTCCATCAGCGGCAGGGCTACGAGCTGCTGATGACGATGATGCGCGGCACCGCGGCACAGCGGGAGATGGTGCAGGACGCGGTGGACCGCTGGTGGTGGCCGTCCCTGATGATGTTCGGCCCGCCCGACGACGCCTCGCCCAACTCCGCGCAGTCGATGGCCTGGAAGATCAAGCGGCACAGCAACGACGAACTGCGTCAGCGTTTCGTCGACATGACCGTCCCGCAGGCCGAGAAGCTCGGCGTGACGCTCCCGGACCCGGAGCTGCGCTGGAACGACGAGCGGGGACGCCATGACTTCGGCACCCCCGACTGGGACGAGCTGATGCGGGTCATCAAGGGCGACGGCCCGTGCAACGCCCAGCGGACGGAGCGGCGCAGAAGCGCCCACGACGAGGGCGCCTGGGTCCGCGAGGCGGCCACCGCCCACGCGGCCAAGGAGGCCGCCCGTGCGGAGAAGGGAGCGGTGGCATGAGCGCCGACAAGCAGGGCTGGCCGCTGTACGAGGTGTTCGTGCGCGGCAAGCGCGGCCTGAACCACGTGCACGTGGGCTCGCTGCACGCTGCCGACGACCGCATGGCGCTCACTCATGCCCGCGACTTGTACACCCGGCGCAACGAGGGCGTGAGCATCTGGGTGGTGCGTTCGGAGCACATCGCCGCATCCACCCGCGACGAGAAGGACCCGTTCTTCGCGCCCAGCGCCGACAAGGTCTACCGGCATCCGACCTTCTACGACATCCCCGACGACGTCCCGCACATCTGAAGGAGAGGGCATGAGTGACGACCACGTCTATCTGACCCTCGCCGAGGGACACGAGGACGACACCCGCTGGGCCTACGGCACCGGCTTCGAGGACCCCCTGCACGGCGTCGACACGACCGTGCCCGACGGCGTCGACGCCGGTGAACTGGCCGATCTCTGCGTGACCCTGGCCGACGACGCCCTGGTCTCGGCCCAGCGGCTCGCCGAGTGGACCACCCGGGCCCCCGAGCTGGAGGAGGAGGTGGCCCTGGCCAATATCGGACTCGATCTGCTCGGCCAGGCCCGTCTGCTCTACGCCCGCGCGGGCCAGGTCGACGGCACCGGCCGCGGCGAGGACGCCTACGCCTACTTCCGGGACGCCGGAGACTTCCGCAACGTACGCCTGGCCGAACTGCCCAACGGCGACTTCGCGTTCTCGACCGTACGGCTGCTGGTGTTCTCGAGCTGGCGCCTCGCGTACTTCGAGCGGCTCACCGCCCACCGGGACCCGGTGCTCGCGGCGATCGCCGCCAAGGGCGTGAAGGAGCTGGCGTACCACCGGCAGTACGCGGCCGAGTGGGTGGTGCGCCTCGGCGACGGCACCGAGGAGTCGCACCGCCGGACGCGCACGGCACTGGAACAGGCGGCGCCCTACCTGGGCGAGCTGTTCACGGCGTACGACGTACGGGACGAGGTCGTCGCCGTCCTGCGTCAGGTCACCGAGGCGGCCGGACTGCCCATGCCCGTCTACCGGCCGCTGCCCGGCTCGGGCCGCACCGGCGAGCACACCGAGCATCTCGCCCCGCTGCTGGCCGAGTTGCAGGGCATCGCCCGCGCCCACCCGGAGGCGACATGGTGACGACACTCCTGGACGCGCGGCGGGCCCGGCGCATCGCCGAGCAGGTGCCCGACCCCGAGCTGCCCATGCTCACCCTGGCCGACCTCGGAGTGCTGCGCGACGTGTCCCTGACCCCGGACGGGACGGTGGTCGCGAGCCTGACCCCGACCTACTCGGGCTGCCCGGCGATGGCGGAGATGCGCGCCGGAGTCGCCGCCCGGCTCCGGGACGCGGGCTACGCGCGCGTGGAGATCCGCACCGTCCTCGACCCGCCGTGGACCAGCGACTGGATCACCGAGGACGGCCGGCGCAAGCTCGCCGAGCACGGCATCGCCCCGCCCGGGGCGGCGCCCGCGCGCACCACCGGCCCGGTCCCGCTCGTGCTGTCGCCGACCCGCCGCTCGGTGCCCTGCCCCCGCTGCGGTTTCCACGACACCGAGGAGACCTCCCGCTTCGCCGCCACGTCCTGCAAGTCCCTGTGGCGCTGCCTCGCCTGCCGCGAGCCGTTCGAGTACGTCAAGGAGATCTGATGGACGACCTGATGGAGCCGGCCCCCGTCCCGGCGGCACGCGCGCGGGCCCGCCGACGTCCGGTCTTCCACCGCCTGCGGGTCGCCGCCGTGCAGCCGCTGTGCGAGGACGCGGCAGCCGTCAGCTTCGACATCCCGGCCGAGCTGGCCGAGGAGTTCGCCTTCGAGCCGGGCCAGTCGCTCACCCTGCGGCGCGACATCGACGGCCGGGACGAGCGCCGCTCGTACTCGATCTGCTCGCCCGCCGGTACCGCCCCGCGTATCGGCGTACGCGTCGTACCGGGCGGCCTCTTCTCCTCCTGGCTGGTGCGCGACGTACGCCCCGGCGACACCGTCGAGGTGATGGCACCCACCGGCGCCTTCACGCCCGACCTCACCGCCCCGGGCCACCACGTCCTGATCGCGGCCGGCTCCGGCATCACGCCCATGGTCTCCATCGCCGAGTCCGTCCTGGCCGCCGACTCCCGCTCGACGGTCACCCTCCTCTACGGCAACCGCCGCACCGGCACCGTGATGTTCGCCGACGAGCTCGCCGACCTGAAGGACCTCCACCCGACGCGGTTCCAGCTCGCCCATGTCCTCTCCCGTGAGCCCCGCGAGGCCGAGGTGCTCTCCGGCCGCCTCGACGCCGACCGGCTGTCGGCTCTGGTCGACGCGCTGGTCGACGTAAACTCCGCCGACCACTGGTGGCTGTGCGGCCCGCACGGCATGGTCCGCGCCGCCCAGCAGGTCCTGGCCGGTCTCGACGTGCCCGCCGACCGCGTCCACCAGGAGCTGTTCTACGCCGACGACGAACCCGTGCGCGAGGTCCACCACGCCGAGACCGGCCCGACCGGCCCGGTCAGCCAGGTCACCGTCACCCTCGACGGCCGCTCCACCACCTCCGCCCTCCCTCGGGAGCGGAGCATCCTCGAGGGCGCCCAGCAGACCCGCCCGGACCTGCCGTTCGCCTGCAAGGGCGGCGTCTGCGGCACCTGCCGCGCCCTGGTCACCGACGGCAAGGCCGACATGCGGCGCAACTTCGCCCTCGAACCGGCCGAGGTCGACGCGGGCTACGTCCTCACCTGCCAGTCGTTCCCGGTCTCCGACGCCCTGACGGTGGACTTCGACACCTGAGTTGCCGGTCGCCTTATTGCAGGTGGGTGTTTCTCAACTGGCACTGAGGCATCCTTCACCCGGCGCGCAGCACGCGCAACGCCGTGAGGGCGACGTGGAGTTCGGTGCGCCGCTCCCCGGATTCGAGGTCGGATTCGAGGAGGCGTTCGATGGTGCGCAGGCGCTGGTACATGGTCTCCCTGGACAGACCGCCGCGACGGGCCGCGGTGGTCTTGTTGCCGGCGGCGTCGAGGTAGTGGCCCAGCGTCGTGAGCAGGTCGGTGCCGTGCCGGGTGTCGTGGTCGATGAGCCGGCCGAGCCGGCGCTCGGTGTAGTCCTGGACGCGCGTGTCCTCGCGCAGGGCGTACAGCAGGCGGCGCAGATCGATGTCCGGCAGTTCGTGGAAGGAACGGTCCGGGGGAGGAAGCTGGCCGGGCGGGGTGGCCTCTATGACACGGGCCGCCTCCCGGAAGGAGCGCGCGGTGTCGGCGAGGTCCGCCACCTCCGAGCCGACGCCGACGATCGCCCCCGGGACCAGACCCAGCGCGCTGCGGCACAGCCGTTCCACCGTGGGGCGCCAGGGCTGGGCGGGGCGCAGGGCCGGCAGGACGCCGAGGCGGCCGGGGGCGAGCTCGCCGACCAGAGCCGAGACCCCCGCCGACCGCAGCTCGCTGTGCAGCCGGGTCTCCAGCTCGCCTCCCTCGGCACCCGGGCCCAGGTCGACGAGGATCGCCAGGTAACGGCTGCCCTCCGTGGGCAGGCCCAGCGCGGCACAGCGGGCGCGGGCGTCCTCGGGGGAGTGGTGGCGCTGCTCCGCCAGCTCCCGCAGGGCGGTGCGGTGGGCCGTGTGCTCCCAGGGCGTGGAGTGGATGAGCCGGGCGACGGTCAGGGCCATCGCCGTCCGCTCCAGGACCGTGATGTGCTCCGGCCCGAAGGCCGGGCCGTCGACGGGGGCCTGGAGCATGGCCAGGCGGCCCCAGCGTTCGCCCTGGTAGGAGACGGGCGCGGTGAGCCAGCCCTCCGGGCCGCCCTCCTCGGTGTGGTCGCCGGGCTCGGTGGCCCGGGAGCGCTGTTCCCAGTCACCGAGCGCCTCCTCCACCGTGCTCCCCGACGGTTCGCAGATCAGCGCCTGGTGCACCAGGTTCTCCAGGACGACCGTGCGGCCGCTCATCTCCGCCGCCGCGCGCACCACGTCCTCGGGTCCCGCGCCGCGCAGCGTCAGCGCGGTGAACGCCTCGTGGATCCGCTGCGTCCGGCGCATCGCGTCGGCCTGGCTGCCGAGGATGAGCGCGTGGACGACCTGGGTGACCTCCAGGAAGTTGACGTCCCGCGCGAGGGTGACCAGGGGCAGCCCCCGGGCGCCGCAGGCCTGGACGAGGGCGTCGGGCGGCCGGTGGTAGCGCCGTACCAGCTCGATGACCAGGGCGGCCGCGCCCACCTCGGTGAGTTCGTCGACGTACCGGCGGACCCCCGCGGCGTCGTCGGGCAGGGGCATGCCCGTGGTCAGGACCAGCTCGCCGCCCTTGAGGAAGGAGGCCGGGTCCGTCAGCTCGGTGATGTGGACCCAGCGCACCGGCCGGTCCAGCTCGGCCAGCCCGGTGACGACCTGGGGCTGCCCGGCTGCCAGGACGGGCAGGGCCAGGACGTCGGCGACGCTCGGCGGGTGTGGGTTCACGGTGGCTCCCTGCATGCCTGGTCACTCTGACAAGCGGCACTGACCTGCGCAAGAGCTGTCCACGGGAGGGACGGACGGTGCCAAGGGGGTCCGGTGGTTGACACAACGTCCGAACAACGCGTTCCGGCTGGACAGATCACGCGTTGTCGCGTCGCGCGGCGGCCCGGATGCTCGGGGTGTCGGACCAGTACCGCGGATCACCGCAAGCAGACCTCGACGTACGGCCGGGAGACGAACATGACCGCACTGTCGCCGCACCTTCGCCAGGCCACGCCCGTGGTGGCCGCCCGGGGCGAGGGCGTCCATCTCTACGGTGAGGACGGCCGCCGCTACCTCGACTTCACCGCCGGCATCGGCGTCACCAGCACCGGGCACTGCCACCCCAAGGTCGTGGCGGCGGCACAGGAGCAGGTGGGCACGCTGGTGCACGGCCAGTACACGACCGTCATGCACCAGCCGCTGCGCCGCCTCGTCGACAAGCTCGGCGAGGTGCTGCCGGCCGGCCTGGACAGCCTGTTCTTCACCAACTCCGGCAGCGAGGCCGTCGAGTCGGCGCTGCGGCTGGCCCGCCAGGCCACCGGCCGTCCCAACGTCCTGGTCTGCCACGGCGGCTTCCACGGCCGTACGGTCGCCGCCGCCTCCATGACGACCTCCGGGATCCGCTTCCGGTCCGGTTTCTCCCCACTGATGAGCGGTGTGGTCGTCACGCCGTTCCCCACGGCCTACCGGTACGGCTGGGACGAGGAGGCCGCCACCCGCTTCGCCCTCCAGGAACTCGACTACACCCTCCAGACGATCTCCTCGCCCGCAGACACGGCCGCGATCATCGTCGAGCCGGTACTCGGCGAGGGCGGGTACGTGCCCGCGAACCGCGCCTTCCTCGAAGGACTGCGGGAGCGCGCGGACCGGCACGGCTTCCTGCTGATCCTCGACGAGGTGCAGACCGGCGTCGGCCGCACCGGACGCTTCTGGGGCCACGACCACTTCGGCGTCACCCCCGACATCCTCGTCACCGCCAAGGGCCTGGCCAGCGGCTTCCCGATCTCCGGCATCGCCGCCTCCGAGGAACTGATGGCCAAGGCCTGGCCCGGTTCGCAGGGCGGCACCTACGGCGCCAACGCCGTCGCCTGCGCCGCGGCCTGCGCCACCCTCGACGTCGTACGCGACGAGAAGCTCGTCGAGAACGCCGAGGCGATGGGCCAGCGGCTGCGCCAGGGCCTGGAGGCGGTGGCCGACCGCACCCCGGGCATCGGCGACGTCCGCGGCCTCGGCCTCATGCTCGCCAGCGAGTTCGTCACCGAGGACGGCAGCCCCGACCCCGAGACCGCCGCCCGCGTGCAGCGCGCCGCCGTCGACGAGGGCC
>NZ_JBHUQX010000156.1:0-19730 GCF_042674225.1 Streptomyces sp. NPDC056948 | reverse complement strand
CCAACGGGCCCTCTCAGTTCGTGAGTCGGCGCACGTGCAGCACGCTCTCGTCGCAGCGCACGATCTCCAGCTCCCGGTCCGGGCGGGCTCCGTCGAAGGTGAGCGCGATATGACGGTCCGCCACGAGCCGCCAGCGGCCGGGCACGGCGCCGGGAGCGTCACCGCGTCCCAGCGGGTGGTCGACGAAGGTGCCGTCGGGCGCGAACTCCATCCCGCGGCGCCCGCGCGCCGGCGGGAAGGGGTAGTCGTCGGGCCGGTACACCCGCACGTCCTCGTGGTCCTCCTCGTAGGAATGGATCCAGGAACGGAACAGGTCCGACGAGGGCTCTCGCATGACCCGGCCACCTCACTCGCCCAAAGTCGTTCACATTGCCGGTCTTGTACCTAAGTGACTAGGATTATCAGTGTATGGGTTCGGAGGGAACGGGCAACCGACCGCTCCGCCCGGCGTGGCCCGTCCTTCGCGGCGCGTGTCAGACGCGCACCTCCACAGCCGCGTGCGCGGCACCATCCTCAGCTCACCCGAGGGGCAGTCATGTCCGATGCCCAGTCCTATCTCCGCGTCACCTCCGCCGACTACAGCCGCTGGTGCGGCGCCATGGAGGTACACCGCAGACTCCTCGACCTGAACCCGGAGTACGCCGAGAACCGGGCCCTGGTCGAGAACACCGCGTTCACCTACGAGCAACTGGAGCGGGGCACCTCCCGGCAGAGCCTCGTAGACATCCCCGTCGTCGTGCACGTCGTGCACAGCACCCCCGAGCAGAACGTGAGCGACGCCCAGATCCAGAGTCAGATCGAGGTGCTCAACCAGGACTTCCGGGCGGGCAACCCGGACGTCAACAAGGTTCCGGCGGCCTGGCAGGACCTCGTCGCCGATGTGCGCCTGCAGTTCCACCTCGCCCGGACCGACCCGCTGGGCCGCCCCACCAGCGGCATCACACGGACCCAGTCCTCGACCCGGGACTGGGGCACGGACGACCTGGTCAAGTTCAGCCTGAGCGGGGGCCGGGACGCCTGGCCCGCGGACATCTACCTGAACCTCTGGGTCAGCCCGCTGCGCCGGGGACTGCTGGGCTACGCCCAGTTCCCGGGCGGCGCCGCCTCCACGGACGGGGTGGTCGTCACCACCTCCGCCTTCGGGACCACCGGCACCGCCAAGGCACCGTTCGACGGCGGCCGCACGGCCGTGCACGAGATCGGGCACTGGCTGAACCTGCGGCACATCTGGGGCGACGACGACGAGGGGTGCAGCGGCAGCGACTTCGTGTCGGACACCCCCAACCAGGCGGGGCCGAACCTCGGTTCACCCGACTTCCCCCGTGTGACGTGCGGCAACGGGCCGAACGGCGACATGTTCATGAACTACATGGACTACACCGACGACGCCGCGATGTTCATGTTCACCAAGGGGCAGGCGGCGCGCATGGACGCCACGCTCGACCAGGCCCGCCAGACCCTCACCCGCCAGGCCGTCGCGGTGTGACGGCCCGGCGCGCGAGGAGCGCCTCGGCTAGCCCTGACGAGCGGGCAGTCCGGCCTCGATGAGGTCGGCCGCGCGGTGCGTACCGCCCTCCTTGAGCAGCTCCGCCTCGATCTTCAGGCGACGGGCGACCTCCGGGTCGTCGACGAGGGCGAGGGCCGCCTCGCGCAGGGCCTCGCCGGTCGCCTCCTCCGTGGCGAGGTACCGGGCGACGCCGAGGTTCCGGAGCATCTCCGCGTTGCCGAACTGGTCCACGGCCTGCGGTACGGCGATCATCGGCGTGGCGGTGGCCAGGCCCTCCTGGCTGCCGCCCGCGCCGGCGTGCGTCACGAACAGGTCGGCCTGCTTCAGGATCGCCAACTGCGGCACCCAGGAGCGCACCTCGACATTGGCGGGGACTTCACCGAGGTCGGCCGGGTCGACGTGCTTGCCGATCGACAGCACCAGATGCCAGCCGGGCAGGTCGCCGAACGCCTTGACGCACTCCCGGTAGAAGCCGGGCTGCTTGGTGAAGGCGGACCCGAGGGAGACGAGCGCGACCTTCTCGGCACCGGCCGGCCGCTGCCAGCCGCCCTCGGCGGGGCGCTCGCCCTGGCAGGCTCCGACGAAGGAGTACACGGTCTCGTCGACACGGTCCGCGTTCGGCTGGAGCGCCTTGGGGATCAGGACGATCGAGCGGTCGGGACGGCCCGCGAACGGGTCGGGGTGCCGGGTGATCCCGTTCTCCTCCAGCCAGGCCTGGAACCGGGCGTAGTAGGCGCGCCCGCGCTCGGTCTTCTTCGGCTCCTCCCACATGGGCTCGGCGACCTCCTTCTCGTACCCCTCCCAGGCGACCATGGCCGGTGACAGGGAGATCGCGGGCACGCCCCAGCGGTGGGCCAGGACGCGGGCCGGGTAGGAGGCGATGTCGTGCAGCACGAGGTCCGGCTCGTCGCCCTCGTAGGCCTCGATCAGCTGCGGGAGGGCCTGGATCGCGTCGTCGAGGAACGGCTCCACGTTGTCCAGCAGCGTGCTCCCCCAGGCCTCGGGGTCGTCGTCGGGCGAGGGCAGCGTGGAGTTCCAGGGCTTCACCTCGGCACCGGTGTCCGCGACCTTCTCCGCGAAGACCGGCGGGATCGCGTAGGTCACCCGGTGGCCGCGCGCCACGAGTTCGCGGATCACCTCGAGGCTCGGGTTCACGTGGCCGTGGGCGGCGATGGAGAACATGGCGATGTGCGCGCGACTGGTCATGCGCCGACCCTAAGCGAGACGATACGTCTCGTGCAATCTTTTTGTGCCGAGTGAGCGCGGACCGGAGGCGCCGGTCACTCGGCGGGGCAGCGCGCCGCCGTGCCCTCGATGCGGCGGCCGTCCTGTCCGGCGACCGTGGCCGTCACCTCCTCGTCCCCGGGGGCGGCGACGCGGTGGGCCTCGACGGCGGTGCAGATCAACTGGGCCACCGCGAGGCCGGGCAGATCGCCGGCGGAGGACAGGGACAGCTCGATGGACACCCGGTTGTCCCGCGTCGTGACCTTCGCGAAGTCCGTGACTCCGGCCGCCCGCGGGACCTCCGTGGCCGGCGCCCGCGGGACCTCCGTGTCCGGCACCCGAGAAGCCTCCGTGGCCGACGGCCGGTCAGGTTCGGCCGGGACGGCTGTCGGCGGGTCCGCCCCGGTCAGCGGCAGCAACGACTTCAGCCCGGCGGCCTGTTCCTCCGCAGTTGGCCCTTGCAGCAGCACCTCCACGGCCGACGCGGCGCCGATCGGGGTGACGACCCTGCGCGTGACGGGCGCGGGCACGCCGTCCGCCACGAAGTAGACCCGTACCGTCGGCACGACCCCGCCGGCGGGACCGCCCGCCTCCACCACGCCGGTGGCCGGGATGCCGCAGGAGGCGAGCCCGCACAGTGCCGGGACGACCAGCAGCGCGGCTCGGCGCCGGGCCGTCACAGGTACTCCTCACGGGCCGGCTCGTCCCGCAGCAGCGGGAGTTCGACGGTGAACACCGCGCCGCCCTCGGGACGGTTGGCCGCCCGGACGCTGCCGCCGTGCACCCGGACGTTCTCCGCGGTGATGGCGAGACCCAGACCACTGCCCTCGGTGCGGGTGCGGGCGGTGTCCGACTTGTAGAAGCGCTCGAAGACGTGCGGCAGGACGTCCTCGGGGATGCCGGGACCGCTGTCCAGTACTTCGATGACCGCCGACCGCTCGCCGTCCGCGCGCAGGCGCAGACGGACCGGCCGGGCTCCGTGCCGGAGGGCGTTGCCGACCAGGTTCGCCACCACGACGTCGAGCCGGCGCGGGTCGACCCGGCCGCGTACGGCGTCCGGCGGCGGCAGGTCGGCGTCCACCAGGCCGGCCCAGGCACGGTCGGCGAGGGTGCGGCGCAGGGACTCGGCGAGGTCGATCTCGTCCAGGTGCAGCACCGCGGCGCCCGCGTCGAAGCGGGAGATCTCCATCAGGTCGTCCACGAGACGGGCCAGCTTCACGGTCTCCTCGCTGATCAGCCGGACCGCGGTGGCGGTGTCCGGGTCGAGACGGGCGGCGTCCTCGTCGAGGACGTCGGTGACCGCCGCCATGGCGGCCAGCGGGGTGCGCAGTTCGTGCGAGACGTCCGCGGCGAACCGGCGGGCCCGGGCCTCCATGCCGCGCAGTTCGGCCACCGACTCCTCCAGGGCGGCGGCCGTCTCGTTGAACGTGTGGGACAGATCGGCGAGTTCGTCGGAGCCGTTGACCGCGAGCCGGGTGTCCAGCCGTCCTTGGGCGATGCTGCGGGTGGCGTGCCGCAGTGCGCGCACCGGCCGCAGCACCCCGCGTGCGGCGAGCAGCGCGAGCAGCACGGCGACGCCCAGCGCGGGCACGGTGGCCCGCTCCACGGCGGTGACCAGGGCGTCCACGTACCGCTGTTCGGTGGCCTGCGGGACCGTGAGGAAGACCTGGACCCCCGAGGCGATCCCGCGGTTCTCCTCGCCGGCGAAGGTGACCGACATGCCGACGACGAGCGAGGTGTGGTCACCGGTGTTCACCCGCTGGAAGACGGTGGCCGGACTGGAGTCCACGGCCTCGCGCAGACCGGGCGTCAGCTCTTCGAACCGGTCGCCGGGGAGGGACGTGGCACTCAGCCCCTCGTAGGCGGCCAGCACCCGCCAGTTCCCGGACGGCTCGGCGCGGGCCACATCGGCGGCGAAGCGCCGCAGTTCGGCCTCGGCCGGGGGGAAGGAGAGCTGCGGGGCGAGCCGGTCGACCTGGGTGCGCAGCAGCTTGATCACGGTGTCCTGGCTCTGCTGGAGCACACCCGTGCGCGCCTCCCGGAAGCTCAGGGTGCCGGTGGTCGCCGCGGTGAGCGCGGCGACGAGCGCGAACGCCACCACCAGGCGCGTGCGCAGCCCCCGCAGGCGGGGGAACAGGCCGCGCAGACGTGGGAACAAGGCGTTCCTCGCGGAGGCGTTGCTCGCGGAGAGGTTCCTCACGGGGACACGAACCGGTAGCCGAAGCCGCGCACGGTCTGGATGTAGCGCGGCTCGCGCGAGGGCTCGCCCATCTTGGCCCGCAGCCTTCTGACGCAGGCGTCCACCAGGCGCGCGTCGCCGTGGTAGCTGTGTTCCCAGACCGCTTCGAGGAGTTGCTGCCGGCTGAACACCTGGCCGGGCGCGGCGGACAGCGTCAGCAGCAGCCGCAGTTCGGACGGGGCGAGCGGGACCGGGGCGCCCTGCCAGGTGACCGCGTGCCCGGCGCGGTCGATGGCCAGCTCGCCGTATGTGTCGATCTTCGGTATGCCCCCGTCGGCCGCCGCCACGGCCGTCGCCCGGCGCAGCACGGCCCGGATGCGCGCCTCGAGGACCCGGGCCTGCACGGGCTTGACGACGTAGTCGTCGGCTCCGGCCTCCAGACCTACGACGATGTCCACATCGTCACCGCGCGCGGTCGCCATCAGGATCGGCAGCGTCTGGTCCAGGGCCCGCATGGCACGGCACACGTCCAGGCCCGGCATGCCGGGCAGCATCAGATCGAGCACCACGACGTCCGGCCGGAAGGACCGCAGCCGCTCCAGCCCCTCCTCCCCCGTCTCGGCGGCGGCGACGTCGTGCCCCTGGCGGCGCAGGGCGAGGGCGACTCCTTCACGGACGGCGCGGTCGTCTTCGATCAGCAGAACTCGTGGCATGGGCTCAGTATCCGCAGGCCCGCACACGGACGGGCTCCTGTTACCGGATGATCACACAGACCTCCCGGGCAGAGCTTCGTTATCTTTCCGTTACCATTCGCGCCAAGTGCGATCACATGACCCTCGCAATCTGAACGACCATGACCGCGCACTCCACACCCCCGTCCCGCAGCCGCCGCAGGAGCGGTGGCCCCGCGCACTCCGCCGGGCGGCGCGGCCGGAAGGGCCCGCTGTTAGCGGGTCTGTCCGCGCTGGCGCTGCTCGGGGCCGCCGGATTCGCGGCGGTGGAATGGACGTCGGCGAAGTCCGGAGGAACGACGGCCGAGGGCGGCTCCGGCCCGGCGACCGAGCCCCCGCCGGACTCCCCGGCCACCACCGCCCCGGCCAGGCCCATCACCCCGTCGGACCCGTCCTCCCCGTCCGCCTCGCCCTCGTCCTCCACCTCCGCACGGCCGGAGATCCCGGCCACGGGCCCCGGCACCTTCACCGTCGCCGCGGGCTCGGGCTCCAAGGTGGGGCAGGGCACGACCCTGCGCTACCGGGTCGATGTCGAGGACGGCATCGATCTGTCCGCCTCGGACGTAGCCGAGCAGGTGGAGAACGTCCTGGCCGACCGGCGCGGCTGGACGGCGGACGGCCGTTCGGCGTTCCGGCGGGTGTCGAGCGGGCCCACCGACTTCGTCGTGAAGGTCGCCACCGCCGGGACCGTGGACAAGATCTGCGGACAGTACGGCCTCGACACCGGCGGCGAGGTCAACTGCAACGTCGCCAAGAACGTCATGGTCAACCTCAAGCGCTGGCTCCTGGCGACTCCCGTCTATGCCAAGGACGTCAAGGCCTACCGCGCCCTCATCATCAACCACGAGGTCGGCCACTTCCTCGGCCACGGCCACGTCGGCTGCCCCGGCCCCGGCAAGCCGGCCCCCGCGATGATGCAGCAGATCAAGGGCATGCGCGGCTGCGCGCCCAATGTCTGGCCCTACGACGAGCAGGGCCGGTACCTCACGGGGCCCACAGTGCCTTGAACGGAGCCGGACCGGCGACGCCGTCAGCGCTGATAGCGCGCCAGCACCAGGTTGCCGTCCTCCTCGAGCCGTTCGCGCAGTTCTCCCAGTCCGATGGCGCCGCTGTAGTACTCCTGCAGTGCCGGGGTCGCCACCTTGTCCTTCCACTCGGGGTAGCCCCGCACCGTCTGCGCGGGCGCCGGGCGCAGCTGCCCGGCGAGGGCGGTGCCGGTGGCCCAGCCGTGCTCGGACGTGCGCAGGGCCGGGTCGCCCAGCGCCCGGGTGCCGGTGGGCAGCATCCAGTCGCCGAGGGCGAGGCGGACCATGTTCGGCGGTCTGAGGAGGAAGTCGATGAAGGCGGCGGCCTCCTTCTTGTGCGGGCAGTCCTCGGCGACGGACAGGGTCTGCGGGCTGACGCCCTGAGTGAGCCCTCCGGCGCCGGCCGGGGCGGGCAGCACCTGCCATTCGAAGCCCTTCGGCGCCTGCTGCACGATCTGCTGACGGTAGGAGAAGCCGAGCGGGACCATCGCGTATCTGCCGCCGAAGAAGCCGGGCAGGGTGTCCGAGCCGCCACTGCCCAGGGTCGTGGGCGAGGCGCTGCGGTCGGTGCCGACCTGCTCGTGGATGGTGCGCGGCACCACCTGGTCGGCCGTCCCGAACCGGACCGTCACCTTGCCGTCCGGCCCGCGGTGGAAAAGCTGTCCGCCCGCCGACAGGGAGAGGTTGAGCGTGGCGGAGACGGGCTCCTTCAGCGGCCAGGCGATGCCGTACTTCCCCCGGCCGCTGAGGCGTTCGGTGATCCGGCGGAACTCGGCCCAGCTCCACGGCTTCTCGGGGGTCGGGATCCGCACCCCGGACTGCCGGAGCCACTTCGCGTTGGCGATCAGCACCCGTGGCTCCTGGAGGAACGGCACGCCGTAGATGCCGCCCCCGAAGGTGGTCGTCTCCCAACTGCGAGCGGGAATGTCCGACTTCAGCCGCGCGGGCAGCAGGTCGGTGAGATCGGCCAGGTAGCCGCCGTAGGCGAAGTCCGCCAGGTCGTCGGAGGCGTCGTGGATGATGTCGGGTGCCTCCCCGCCCTCGAAGGCGGTGAGGAGCTGGTCGTGGACGCTGTCCCAGGTGCCCTGGACGTACTCGACCCGGACGTCCGGGTGGGTGGCGTTCCACTCCTTCACCAGGGCCTTGTTGGCCTCGACGGACTCCTCCTGCCAGGCCAGGGACTGGAAGCGCAGAGTGATCCGGCCGTCGTCGCGGGTGCCGCCGGACGAGCAGCCGGCGAGGAGCAACAGGAGGACCAGGGCCAGCAGACGGGCGCGCATCAGCTCTTCACCGCCCCGGTGAGCATGCCGCCCGTGATCCGCCGCTGGATGAGGGCGAAGACGACCAGCGAGGGCAGCGTCGCGAGGAACGCGGCCGCCGCGAGCGGACCGAGGTCGGCGACGCCCTCGGCCCCGATGAAGTGGGTGAGCACCACCGGCAGGGTCTGCTTCTCCGGTGTCTTGAGCAGCACCAGCGCGAAGAAGAACTCGTTCCACGCGGTGATGAACGCGAACAGCCCCGTCGCCACGATGCCCGGCGCGAGCAGCGGCGCCGTCACCGACACCAGCGTCCGCACCCGGCCTGCCCCGTCGACCGCGGCGGCCTCCTCCAACTCGGGCGGCACGGCCCGCACATACCCGGCGAGCATCCACAGCGCGAAGGGCAGCGCCCACACCACGTACACCAGCACAAGACCCGGCACGGAGTTGATCATTCGGAGGCTCTTCAGTACGAGGAACAGCGGGATGATCAGCAGCACGAACGGGAACGCCTGGCTGACCACCACCCAGCCCGTCACCGCCTTCGCCGGCCGGGTGCGCCGCCGGGCGACGACGTAGGCCATCGGCGTCGCGATCAGCACGGCGATGACCGCCGCCGCGAGCGCGGCGACGAGGGAGTTGAGGGCGGCGTGCAGCAGTGGCTGCTCGTCGAAGGCCTGCCGGAAGTTGGCGAGGGTGGGGTCCTTCGGGATCCACGTCGGATGCAGACTGCCCAGCTCGCGCGGCGGCTTGAACGCGGTGGAGATCAGCCAGAGGAACGGGAAGGCGAGGAAGACGAGGTACGCGAGCAGCGCGGTGTACTGGCCGACGCGGGCCGGTGCGGAGGTCCTCACGCGTCGTCACCTCCCCTGAGGCGGCCGACGAGGAACACGGCCAGGGCGATCGAGATCACGGCCACCATCACGCAGCCCATCGCCGCCGCGTAGCCGAACTGCCCGTAGCGGAAGGCCTCCTCGTAGGCGAAGAGCATGGGCAGCCGGGTCCGGCCGCCTGGACCGCCGTTGGTGAGCACATAGACCAGGGCGAAGGAGTTGAAGTTCCAGATCAGGTTGAGCGCGGTGATGGCGAGGGCGATGGGTCTGAGGGCGGGCCAGGTGACCGTACGGAAGCGGCGCCAGGCACCCGCCCCGTCGACCGCCGCCGCCTCGTGCAGTTCGCGCGGGGTGTTCTGCAGCCCGGCGAGCAGCGCGACCGTCGTCTGGGGCATGCCCGCCCAGACGCCGACGAGGATCACGGCGGGAAGCGCGGTCGCCAGCCCGCTGAGCCAGTCGCGGCCGCCGCCCAGGCCGACATCGCGCAGCGTCTCGTTGAGGATGCCCGCGTCCGGGTTGTAGACGAGCCGCCACATGATGCCGACGACGACCTCGGGCATGGCCCACGGGATGATCGCCAGGGCACGGGCCAGCCAGCGCAGCCGCAGCTCCTGGTTGAGCAGCAGGGCGAGGCCCAGCGCGAGCAGGAACTGCGGAACGGTCACCCCGACCGCCCACACCAGACCGATCCGGAAGGACTCCCAGAACAGCGTGTCGTGCAGCAGGTCCCGGAAGTTGAGGCCGCCGATCCACTGCGTGGGCGCGGTGCGGCCCGACTGGGCGTCGGTGAAGGCCAGCAGAATCCCGTACAGCAGCGGGCCGACGCTGAGGACGAGGATGGGGATCAGGGCGGGCAGCACCAGGAACCAGGCACCGTGGTCCACGGCCCGGCGGGGCCGGGCCCGCCCCGGTGCCGGATCGGCCGGTCTCCGCACCTCGGTCACCGACGTCACGGCATCAGCCCCTTTGCACAGCTCGGACGGGCCAGGTCATGGTCGTGAAGGCGGCCTGCCGCGTCAAGGCACCGCGCACACGGTCCCACCTGTGCGAATGGGAGACTGACGGACGGATGGCCGGAACCCGACGGTGACGTACTAGGACCTGGACCACGGAGGCGGACGATGGACGAGGCACGGGCGCGGGACGTACTGGCCGCGGTGGGCGTGCCGGGCGGCGCGGCCCGCGAGGCGCGGCTGCTGGCGCTGGGCGAGAACGCGGTGTTCGCCGCCGGCGACCTGGTCGTCAAGGTCGGCCGCGACGCCGAACTCCTCGACCGGGCGCGCCGCGAACTGGACATCGCGGTGTGGCTCGCCGAGGCGGGCGTGCCCGCGGTGCGGGCGGCCGAGCCGAAGGCGCTGCTGGTCGAGGGGCACCCGGTGACGGTGTGGCACCGGCTGCCCGATGCCGTACGGCCCGCCGAGCCGCGGGATCTGGCCGAACTGCTACGGGTCGTGCACGCCACGCCTCTTCCTCCTTTCGACCTGCCGGCCCGCGATCTGCTGGGCGGTGTGGAACGCTGGCTGCGGCTCGCGGGCGACGCGGTCGACCCCGCGGACGCGGCGTATCTGCGCGAGCGGCGGGACGGTTTCGCCACGGAGGCCGCCGCGCTGACGCCGCAGCTGCCGCCGGGGCCGATCCACGGCGACGCGCTGCCCCGCAATGTGCATGTCGGCCCGGACGGGCCGGTTCTGGTCGACCTGGAGACGGTCTCTTCCGACCTGCGCGAGCACGATCTGGTGGTGATGGCGCTGTCCCATGACCGGTACGGGCTCGCGGACGAGGCGTACGGCTCGTTCACCGAGACGTACGGGTGGGATGTCCGGGAGTGGGACGGGTGCGCGGTGCTGCGCGGCGCCCGGGAGACGGCCAGTTGTGCGTGGGTGGCCCAGCACGCACCGAGCAATCCCAAGGCGCTGGCCGAGTTCCAGCGGCGGGTGGCGTCGTTGCGGGAGGGCGACGAGACGGTGCGGTGGTATCCGTTCTGACGGCCCGGGGCCCCGCTCAGACCGGCTCGTCCGCCAACTCCCGCAGGGGCCACGCCCCGTCCACCACCGCGGTCGCGTCGCCCTTGCCGCGCAGGAAGCGCTGGAAGTCCGCCGCCCATTCCGCGTACCACTCGATCTGGCGGTGGTGCAGGTCGGCGGGGCCGAGGCTCGCGATCTTGGGGTGGCGGTCGGCTATCGCGCAGGCCAGACGGGCCGCCGCCAGGGCGTCGGCCGTGGCGTCGTGGGCGGAGTCGAGGACCACGCCGTACTCCGAGCAGACCGCCTGGAGGTTGCGCTTGCCGCGGCGGTAGCGGTCGACCCAGCGGTCGATGGTGTACGGGTCGATGACCGGGGCGGGGTCCACGCCGCCCAGGCGGTCACGCAGGGACGGCAGTCCGTACCGCCGCAACTCGGCGGAGAGCAGGGTCAGGTCGAAGGCCGCGTTGTAGGCGACGACCGGCACGCCCGACTTCCAGTAGGAGGTGAGGACGTCGGCGAGGGCGTCCGCCACCTGGTCGGCCGGTCTGCCCTCGGCCGCCGCGCGTTCGTTGCTGATGCCGTGCACCGCCACCGCGTCCTCGGGGATCGGCACCCCCGGGTCGGCCAGCCACTCGCGGCGCCCCATCGGCTCCCCGCCCCTGACCTCGATCACGGCCCCCGTGACGATGCGCGCCTCGCGCGGATCGGTGCCCGTCGTCTCCAGGTCGAAGCCGATCAGCAGCTCCCGGTGCCAGCCCATGGGCGGTCCCCCTTCTTGTGGTGCGTCCCCCGGTGGTGTCCCCCAGTGGTCTCCACCTTCGCATGCACCACTGACAATCCGAGGAGCGCGTTCCGCTTACCCCCGGCGGCGGCCGGGTGAACCACCACAACCGCCCCACAGCGGGGCACCGTTCACGACACCGGCCGCGAATCCGCCCACATCACCTCGAACTCCTCGCGATATGTGGGAAAGAGGCCGCTTTCGTCGATCTCACCCGGCTTGACCACCTTGCTGCCGTTGCGCAGCACGAACACCGGCGCCTCCATGCCGCGTGTCCGGCGCAGATAGTTCTGCACGACCGCGATGCCGTCCGCCCCGTCGCCGTCGACCAGATACGCCGTGAAACGGGGCGTCTCGTCGAAGACCTGGATCTCGAAGGCACCCGGGTCGCGCAGCCGGGCGCGCACCCGGCGCATGTGCAGGATGTTCATCTCGACGGCCCGGCTGAGCTCGCCGCGCTTGATGCCCAGTTCGCGCTCGCGCCGCTTGACCGCGCTGGAGGCCGGGTTGAGGAACAGCAGCCGCACCCGGCAGCCGGACTCGGCCAGCCGCACCAGCCGGCGGCCGGAGAAGTTCTGCACGAGCAGGTTGAGGCCTATGCCGATGGCGTCGAGGCGGCGGGCGCCGCCGAAGATGTCCTCGGCCGGGAACTGGCGCATCAGCCGCACCCGGTCCGGGTGGACGGCGACCACGTCGGCGTACCGGTCGCCGACCAGGTCCTCGACGGCGTCGACGGGCAGCCGGCGTGCGGATGGCACGTCACCGTCCGCGCCGAGCATCTCCA
Source organism: Streptomyces sp. NPDC056948 (assembly GCF_042674225.1). Taxonomy (NCBI): domain Bacteria; kingdom Bacillati; phylum Actinomycetota; class Actinomycetes; order Kitasatosporales; family Streptomycetaceae; genus Streptomyces; species Streptomyces sp. NPDC056948. The sequence continues at coordinate 7,443 of NZ_JBHUQX010000156.1, read as the reverse complement.
GCAGCCGGGCCGAGGCGCGCTCGGCCTGGTTCAGGACGGCCTCGGACAGGGCCCGGTTGCGGGAGACGACGTTCCGGGTGACCTCCAGCTCGTCCAGGGCGAGCTCGACGTCCCGGCGGTCGTCGAAATAGGGCTCGAAGCAGGGCCAGTGCTGCACCATCAGCTCGCGCAGCTGCGGCAGGGTGAGGAAGGACAGGACGTTGTCGTCGGCCGGGTCGAGGAGATAGCCCTTGCGGCGGCTGACCTCGCGTACGGCGACGGCGCGCTGCACCCATTCCTGCCCGGCGGGTCCGGCTGCGGCCACCACCCATTCGTCGCCGTGGACGGGTTCGTAGATGGGCCGCAGCACGGCGGCGACGACCGCGCGCAGCCGCTGTTCGACGAGGTTCAGCCAGATGTAGGCGCGGCCGGCCCGCTGGGCGCGGGTGCGCACCTCGCGCCAGGCGTCGGCGTCCCAGTCCAGTTCCGGGCCGATCGAGCCCGTCGCGTCCATCGGCCGCGCCAGGGACACGGCACCGGTCGGGACGTCGGTGGAGTTCCCCTCGTGACCCTCGTCACCAGGGGGCAGCTCCAGCCCTCCCGAGCCCACCCGCGCACCGCCTTCCGCTCCCCCGAGCCTCCCGAGGGGCCTGGCCCCACCCAACGATCAAGGAAGGGTACTCCGGGAGCGGTCGGCGGTGCAGCCGGATGGGCAGGGTAGTTCTCAACCCCGCGGCTGCCAGTGCCCGTTCTGCCAGTCGAGCTCGGCCGGAGTGAGCGGATTCATAGCGGTGACGTCGCGCGGGGCGATGGAGAATCCCTGCCAGTGGACGGGCATGGGCTGCTGGTCCTCGTCCCGGGCTATGTGGTGGAAGCCGATGTTCGTCCAGACCACCGGGTGCTTGAGGGCCTGACCGTTCACCCACTTGTCGACGGAGTTGCCGGCTCCGGCACCGCAGTCGCCGGGGTTGTGGCTGGCGAACAGCTCGCACTTGTTGTACTGGGTGAAGTACACGTCGTGCTTGGTGTAGCTGCGGCCCGGGTACTTGGTCGTCGGGCCGGGGACGATCTCGTAGGAGCGCGCGTGCCCGTCCTTGTTCTTGCCGGCCGCGCTGACGACGCGCCACCAGCGGTAGTTCTTGCTGTCCCCGGCGAGTTCCTTGGTGACCTTGGTGCGGGTCGTCTTGGTGCTCGGGGCGCGCTGGCCCGTGGCCGGGGCGGTGACGGTCGAGTCGTACTGCTCGATCTTGTTGGCGGTGGAGCCGTCGAGGGCGAAGTCGAGCCGCCAGAAGGCGTTGTGGCTGTGGCTGGTGGCCTTGGCGGCGTTCGCGCCCTTGCCGATCGGCCAGCCGCGGCCGTCTCCGGCGTCGTAGTCGTCCCACGACAGGCTGCCGGTGGCGCCGACGTTCATGGTGATCGTGCCGTCGTCCTGGAAGCGCCACTCGGTCATGTACTCGTACCAGCCGACCTGGTTCACGGTGTAGACGAGCAGGTCCTTGCCCTGGGCCTGGTAGACCTTGTTCGCGGTGTCGCCCTGCATGCGGTAGGCGTGGCCGCGGGAGCGGGTGGTGGTGCACAGGCCCTTGACGTTCGGGTCCTCGTTCCAGGAGTCCGGGACCTTGATCGTCTTGATGGTGCCGCCGGGGCACTCGCCGGGCGCCAGGTTCATCAGGCCCTGGGCGAAGTCGAACCCGGTCAGGTCGTCGTACTCGACGTTCCCGTCGTCGTACGGGACGTGGATCTGGCCGAGCCTGGCGCTGTTGAGGACCTTGATCGGCTTGGCTTCGCCCTTGGGCTGGTACGAGATGTTCTCCAGGACGAGGCCGGCCTTGCCGTCGTAACGCCAGCACATCCGCCAGGTCGTGCCGGTGGAGAGCTTCTGCTCGACGCGGTAGGCGGCGCTGCACTCGGCGGCCGCTGCCGCGGGGGCGGCCTTCGGCTGGGCGGTGGCAGGGCCCGCGCCTGCCGTGACGCCGGCGGCGAGCGTGGCCACGGTCAGGCCCACGGCCGCCCGGGTGCGGACCTTGCTGTGTCTGTTCACGCGCATGACGAGGTGACTCCCTGACAGTGAGAGTAAGAGCGAGGAGAGCGGGTCAGCGGTCGAGCCGGGCGGCCTTGCGGGCGCTCAGGTCGATCACGATCGACCTCGCGTCGACCCAGGGCCCGTTCTTGATCTTCGGGAACAGCCGGACGCAGCGGTGCTCGCCGCAGCGGTCGAGCACGGCGGGCTGGGCGCCCGGCGCGGCCCGGTAGACGGCGCCGCTGAGCTGGAGCTGGTCCGGTGAGGTGAGCTCCTTGCCGGTGGCGTCCCGGTAGTCGGCCTTGAGGCCCGCGCCGAGCGGGTCGGCGATCAGCAGCCTGGCCGCCTCGGCCTTCTCGTCGCCGCTCAGGGGCGGCTGGACGCCGTGCTGGGTGCCGGTCCGCACCACCTTGCCGGTGTCGAGGTCGACGGTCCTGGTGACGAGGGTGTCGTCCCGGTAGTCGTAGAACGTCACGTCGGCGCGCCGCGGCGCGTCCGGGTCGCCGACCTCGTCGGCCTCCGGTTCGGCGAGGTCGACGCCGAGACGCTGCGGGCCGCGCTCCCCGTCGACGCCCTCACTGCTCTGGAGGAGCTGCCGGTTCAGGGCGATCTTCGCGACCCGCTCCATCTCGTCGTCGGTCAGCGGGTCGCGGCCCGCGCCCTTCTCGCCTTCGGCGGGCGCCTCCTCCACCACCCCCGGCGCCACGACCCGGTCCGCGCCGGACTCCTGCCGGACGGACTGCCCCGCCTGGCCCGCCTGCCCCGCCCTGGTCCCCGTTTCGTCCGCCCCCGCCGTGCCCGGCAGGGTGATCCCCACCATCACGGCTGTCCCGGCCACCGCGATGGCCGTACCGGCCACCAGCTTGCCTAAGTGACGGTGCACTGTCTTGCGCACATCATCCCCTTACTCCCCCCATCAGCCCCGGGAGTACATTCTTGCCCCATTTATTTGGCATACCGCGTATGCACTGGTCACCCGGTAAGAGGGACATAAGTCATAGGAGGTTCCCTCACTTTCAGGGAGACTCGGGGCCAAGGCGTCCCCACCGGCGCCGCACACCTGAAAGAGTCGTATCCATGCAGGTCTGGCCTGGAGAGGCGTATCCACTCGGTGCCACGTACGACGGTGCCGGTACCAACTTCGCGGTCTTCTCGGAGGCCGCGGACCGAGTAGAGCTGTGTCTGCTGCACGACGACGGCTCGGAGACGGCGATCGAGCTCCGGGAGAGCGACGCGTTCGTACGGCACGCGTACGTGCCGGGCATCATGCCGGGGCAGCGGTACGGGTTCCGGGTGCACGGCCCGTACTCCCCGGAGCGCGGGCTGCGCTGCAACTCCGCGAAGCTGCTGCTCGACCCGTACGCGCGTGCGATCAGCGGTTCGATCGGCTGGGGCGAGGAGGTGTACGGCTACCACTTCGACGAGCCGGACCGGCGCAACGACCTGGACTCGGCGCCGCACACCATGACGTCGGTCGTGGTCAACCCGTACTTCGACTGGGGCGACGACCGGCTCCCGCGCACCGAGTACCACCACACGGTGATCTACGAGGCCCATGTCAAGGGCCTCACCATGCGGCACCCGGGGCTGCCGGAGGAGCTGCGTGGCACCTATGCGGCCCTCGCCCACCCGGCGGTCATCGAGCATCTCACCGAGCTCGGGGTCACGGCCCTGGAGCTGATGCCCGTACACCAGTTCGTGAACGATCACCGCCTGGTCGACATGGGCCTGAACAACTACTGGGGCTACAACACGATCGGCTTCTTCGCCCCGCACAACGCCTACGCGTCCTGGGGCGACCGGGGCCAGCAGGTCCTGGAGTTCAAGTCGGCGGTGAAGGCGCTGCACGAGGCCGGGATCGAGGTGATCCTCGACGTGGTCTACAACCACACCGCCGAGGGCAACCACCTGGGCCCGACGCTGTCCTTCAAGGGCCTGGACAACTCGCGCTACTACCGGCTCACCGACGACCCCCGCTACTACATGGACACGACAGGGACAGGGAACTCCCTGCTCATGCGGTCCCCGCACGTACTCCAGCTCATCATGGACTCGCTGCGGTACTGGGTCACGGAGATGCATGTCGACGGGTTCCGCTTCGACCTCGCCGCGACGCTGGCCCGGCAGTTCCACGAGGTGGACCGGCTGTCGTCGTTCTTCGACCTGGTGCAGCAGGACCCGGTGGTCTCGCAGGTGAAGCTGATCGCCGAGCCGTGGGACGTGGGCGAGGGCGGCTACCAGGTGGGGAACTTCCCGCCGCTGTGGACCGAGTGGAACGGCAAGTACCGGGACACCGTGCGCGACCTGTGGAGGGGCGAGCAGCGCACCCTCGCGGAGTTCGCCTCGCGGCTGACCGGCTCGTCCGACCTGTACCAGGACGACGGACGGCGCCCGCTGGCCTCCATCAACTTCGTGACCTGCCACGACGGCTTCACCCTGCACGACCTGGTGGCGTACAACGACAAGCACAACGAGGCCAACGGCGAGGAGAACCGCGACGGCGAGAGCCACAACCGGTCCTGGAACTGCGGGGCCGAGGGCGAGACCGACGAGCCGGACGTGCGGCGGCTGCGGGCCCGGCAGATGCGGAACTTCATCGCGACGCTGATGCTGTCCCAGGGCGTGCCCATGATCAGCCACGGCGACGAGTTCGCCCGCACCCAGCGCGGCAACAACAACGCGTACTGCCAGGACAACGAACTGGCCTGGGTCGAGTGGCCGGAGGAAGGCGAGGACGGTGAGGACCGTGAGGAGGGGGAGGTCTCCGAGGGGAGCCTGAGCCGGCAGCTGCTGGCCTTCACGCGCGCGATGGTGTGGCTGCGCAGGGACCACCCGGTCTTCCGCAGGCGGCGCTTCTTCCACGGGCGGCCCGTGGAGGGTACGCACGACGACCTGTCCGACATCGCCTGGTTCACTCCGGAGGGCCGGGAGATGACCCAGCGGGACTGGGACTCGGCGCAGGCGTCGGCGCTGACGGTCTTCCTCAACGGCAACGCGATCTCGGAGCCGGGCGCGCGCGGGGAGCGGATCTCCGACGACTCCTTCCTGCTGATGTTCAACGCCTCGCCGAAGACGCTGGAGTTCGTGGTGCCGGTCGACCACGGGCGGCAGTGGCTGGTCGTGGTCGACACGGCCCACGCCGACGGTGTGCCGCCGGACACCGGCGAGAAGGTGCAGGCCGGGGACCGGCTGACCCTGACCGACCGGAGCCTCACGGTGCTCCAGCGGCCCGTGTAGCCGCCCCTGCCGCCTCGCCTCGAAGCGCCCGGGAACGTCGCTGCGTCGTCCGGAAAGAGCCACCCGTCCGGGCGACGCGCGGCGCACCTGGCGCGGGCGATGACACGAACGGCGGCGGGGCGGGTACGTACGGTTCATGACACCTGAGCGACCTGACCCGGTGGTGCCCACGGCCACGTACCGGCTGCAGCTGCAGCCCGATTTCCCCTTCGGGGCCGCGGCGGCCGTCGTGCCGTACCTGGCCTCGCTCGGCGTCTCGCATCTGCATCTGTCCCCCGTCCTGGAGGCTGTGCCGGGCTCGACGCACGGCTACGACGTCGTCGACCACGCGCGCGTGCGTGGGGAGCTGGGCGGCGAGGAGGGGCTGCGGGCACTGGCCCGCACGGCGCGTGAGCACGGGCTCGGCCTGGTGGCGGACATCGTCCCGAACCACATGGCCATGGCTCCGCGCCACAACCACGCCCTGTGGGAGGTGCTGCGCGAGGGCCCCAAGTCGCCGTACGCGCGCTGGTTCGACATCGACTGGGAGGCCCAGGACGGCCAGGTGCTGCTCCCGGTGCTCGGCGGGCCGCTGGGCGAGGTGCTCGGTGAGCTGCGCGTCGACGGTGACGTCCTGCGCTACTACGACCATGTGTTTCCCCTGCGCGAGGGCACCGAGGACCTGCCGCTGCCTCATCTGCTGGACGCGCAGTGGTACCGCCCGGTGTGGTGGCGGCTGGCCCGGACCGAGCTCAACTACCGGCGGTTCTTCAGCATCTCGGAGCTGATCGGGGTGCGGGTGGAGGACCCCGAGGTGTTCGAGGCCACCCACGGCAAGATCCTCGAGCTGCTGCACGAGGGCGTGATCGACGGGCTGCGCGTCGACCATCCCGACGGGCTCGCCGACCCCGACGACTACCTCGGGCGGCTGCACGAGGCGACGGGCGGCCGCTGGACGGTCGTGGAGAAGATCCTGGCCGACGGTGAGCATCTGCCGGCGTCCTGGCCCGTCGCCGGGACCACCGGCTACGACGCCCTGCGGCACGTGGACGGGCTCTTCACGGACCCGGCCGGGTTCGGGGACCTCCTGGGGCAGTACCGGCGGTTCGCGGCCCCGCAGACGGACCGGGGCGGGCAGTGGGAGGCGACGGTGCGACGGGCGGCGTACAAGGTCCTCACGCACGAGCTGGCCACGGAGATGGACCGGCTGACCCGGGTGGCGGGCAGGCTGTGCGCGACCTCGCCCGAGCCGGCCCTGCGCGACCGCGCGCCCTGGGCGCTGCGCACGGCGCTCCAGGAGCTCCTGGTGCGCCTGGACGTCTACCGGCCCTACGAGTCGGCCGACGCCGCGTCCGTGGTCACCGAGGAGGCCGCGGCCGAGGCCCGGCAGGCCTTCGCCGTGCCCGAGGAGGCCGGCGCGGTGGACGTCGTACGGGACCTGGTGCTGGGGCGGTACGGCGACGGGCCCGCGCAGGTGGAGTTCCGCACCCGGTTCGCGCAGACCTCGTCGGCGCTGCGGGCGAAGTCCGTGGAGGACACGGCGTTCTACCGGTACGTGCCGCTGCTGTCGGCGACCGAGGTGGGCGGGAACCCGGGCTCTCCCGCGCTGTCGCCGGAGGAGTTCCACGCGTACTGCGCGCGCGTGCAGCGCGACTGGCCGGTGAGCGGGACGGTCGCCTCGACGCACGACACCAAGCGCAGCGGCGATGTCCGGGCGGCGCTGAACGTGCTCACCGAGTGCCCCGACCGCTGGGCCGACGTCCTCGCCGAGGTGACCCGCACCGGCGAGGGCGTGCCGGACGCGCAACTGGCGTGGGCGGCCTGGCAGACGGTGTTCGGCCTTGGCCCGGAGCCGGGGTCGCCGGAGCGGGTGCAGGGGGCGTTGCTGAAGCATGTGCGCGAGGCGGGCATGTACACGAGCTGGACCGAGCAGGAGCCGCCGTACGAGGAGGCGGTGGAGCGGTTCGTGGCGGCCGGGCCGTGCGGGGCGCCCGCCGAGCGGGTGGCGGCCTTCCGGGGCTCGCTGGAGCCGCACATCCGGGCGAACGTGCTGGGCACGGCCCTGGTCCAGCTCACGATGCCGGGTGTCCCGGACGTCTACCAGGGCACGGAGGCCGAGTACCGGGCGCTGGTCGACCCCGACAACCGGCGGGCGGTGGGCTTCCCGCCCGAGGAGTCGGGCGGGACCTCCGGGGAGAAGGCCGCGGTGACACGGGCGGCCCTGGGGC
>NZ_JBHUQX010000155.1:0-19831 GCF_042674225.1 Streptomyces sp. NPDC056948 | reverse complement strand
CGGGAGGACCGCGCCCGGACGTCTTCTTCGCCGGGGCCTTCTTTGTGGTCTTCCCACGTCACCCGGCGACTCGCTGCCTGTTTCTGAACCGTGATGATCGGATTTCCCGGCTCCCTCACCTGCACTGCCGTACACCCCGCCATGAGCTAAACACTCGGTGTATACATATCGCGTATACACAGTGTGTAGAGTACGGGTCATGTCCATCGGTCACACTCTTTTAGGGCTCCTTGAGTCCGGCCCGCGGCACGGTTACGACCTGAAGCGGGCCTTCGACGAGATGTTCGGTCACGACCGGCCGCTGCACTACGGCCAGGTCTACTCGACGATGTCCCGGCTGCTGAAGAACGGCCTCGTCGAGGTCGACGGGATCGAGGCCGGCGGCGGCCCGGAGCGCAAGCGCTACGCGATCACCGACGCCGGCGTCACCGACGTCGAGCGGTGGCTCGCGACACCGCAGAAGCCGGAGGAGTACCTCCAGTCGACCCTCTACACCAAAGTCGTCCTCGCGCTGCTCACCCACCGGGACGCCGCCGACATCCTGGACACCCAACGCTCCGAGCACCTGCGCAGCATGCGCATCCTGACCGACCGCAAGCGCAACGGCGATCTGGCGGACCAGCTGATCTGCGACCACGCCCTCTTCCACCTCGAAGCCGACCTGCGCTGGCTGGAGCTGACCGCCGCCCGACTCGACAAACTCCGTGAGGCCGTAGCCCGATGACCCACTCTCCCTCTGGTTCCCTGCTCACCGGGCAGGACCTGCGCAAGACCTACGGGCACACTCACGCCCTCGACGGCGCCGAGTTCTCCATCCACCCCGGCGAGGTCGTCGCCGTCATGGGCCCTTCCGGCTCCGGCAAGTCGACGCTGCTGCACTGCCTCGCGGGCATCCTGCCGCCCGACTCCGGGTCGATCACCTACAACGGGCGCGAGGTGACGACGATGAGCGACGCCCAGCGCAGCGCGTTGCGCCGCTCCGAGTTCGGCTTCGTGTTCCAGTTCGGGCAGCTCGTGCCGGAACTGACCTGCGTGGAGAACGTCGCCCTGCCGCTCAGGTTGAACGGCACCTCCCGCAAGGAAGCCGAGCGGGCGGCGCTCGGCTGGATGGAGCGCCTGGAGGTCGACGACCTGGAGGGCAAGCGGCCCGGCGAGGTCTCCGGCGGCCAGGGCCAGCGCGTCGCCGTGGCCCGCGCGCTGGTCACCGGCCCCCGGGTGCTGTTCGCCGACGAACCGACCGGCGCGCTCGACTCCCACAACGGTGAGCGCGTGATGGAACTGCTCACCGACGCGGCCCGATCCACCAACGCCGCCGTCGTCCTCGTCACCCACGAGACGCGGGTGGCCGCCTACTCCGACCGCGAGATCGTCGTACGCGACGGCAAGTCCCGGGACATGGAGCGCGCCATATGAATCCGCGCCAGTGGTCCACAGACCTGGCCATGGGAGCCCGGTTCGCCGTCACCGGCGGCCGCGAGGGCTGGGTCCGAACGACGCTGACAGCGGTCGGCGTCGGCCTCGGCGTCGCCCTGCTCCTGTTGTGCACCGCGATGCCCAACGTGTTCGCCTCCCGCAGCAAGGTGGAGGACGCCCGCTACGCCAACACGTACGCCCTGACGGTCCCGCCCAAGGCCGACAACACGCTCCTGATCGCCGACGCCGACAGCACCTGGCACGACGACGACATCAGGGGCCGGTTCGTCGAACCCGAGGGCAGGCGGGCGCCGCTGCCCCCGGGAGTCGACCGCTTCCCGGGCAAGGGCGAGATGGTGGCTTCCCCCGCGCTCAAGGACCTGCTGGACTCGGGCGACGCGAAACTGCTGCGGGAGCGCCTGCCGTACAAGATCACCGGCACGATCGGTGAGAACGGGCTGATCGGCTCGCACGAACTGGCTTACTACGCGGGCGCCTCAGGGTTGAAGCTCACGGACTCCTCGCCGGCGACGCGGCTGGCCAAGTTCGGCAAACCGGACGCGAAGCCCGGGAAGACCGACCCGGTGCTGCTGCTCATGGTCCTGGTCGTGTTCGTGGTGCTGCTGACGCCGGTCGCCGTGTTCATCGCCGCCGCCGTCCGCTTCGGCGGCGACCGCCGCGACCGCCGCCTCGCCGCGCTGCGCCTGGTCGGCTCCGACCGGTCGATGACCCGGCGGATCGCGGCGGGCGAGGCCTTGGCCGGAGCCCTCCTCGGCCTGGTCGTGGGCACCGGCTTCTTCTTGCTCGGCCGCCAGAAGCTGGGCAGCGGCGAGTTGCTGGGCGTGAGCGTCTGGCCCAGCTACCTCAACCCCACTCCCGCGCTTGCCGCGTTGGTCGCGGTGGCGGTGCCGGTCGCCGCGGTGCTGGTCACGCTGCTCGCGATGCGCGGCGTGGTCGTCGAACCCCTCGGTGTCGTGCGCGCGGCCAAGCAGAGCCGCCGCCGGCTGTGGTGGCGGCTGCTGCCGACACTGGCCGGCCTCGGGATGCTCTACCCGATGATCGGCCAAGGCCGCAAGGACGGAGACTTCAACCAGTACCTCGTCATCGGCGGAGTCCTGATGCTGCTGATCGGCATCACCGCCCTGCTGCCCTGGGTCGTGGAGTCGGTCGTCGTCCGGCTCGGCAAGGGCCCACTGTCCTGGCAGCTCGCCGTGCGACGACTGCAGCTGAGCAGCGGCACCGCCGCCCGCATGGTCAACGGCATCGCCGTTGCGGTGGCCGGGGCCATCGCGCTGCAGATGCTCTTCACGGGAACGCAGAGCCAGTACACCGAGAACACCGGCCAGGACCCCGACCGGGTCCAGATGCAGGTCGCCTTCAGCGACCCCAAGCCGTTGTCCGGCATCGAGCGCGAATTCACCGGCACCAAGGGTGTCCGGGCCGCGGTGGCCCTGGCCAGTTCCGAGTACGGGGACTCACGTCGCGACCCGGAGAACAGCAACGGCCTGACCGTGGGCAACTGCGCCGCCCTGCGCGAACTCGCCACATTGCCCTCCTGCAAGGACGGTGACGTGTTCATCACGCGGACGCGGAGCGGCTACGAGGATCCCAGCAACGCATCCGAAATCGCCCTGGTGAAGCCCGGTCGGCAGCTCTACATCGACCCGTCCTACGACGGCGACGAACGCGGCATCGAGGTGCCCTGGACCGTTCCGGCGAACGTTCGGGAGGTCAACGCGCGCAAGGACTCACTGCAGGACTACACGAGTCTGCTGGTCACCCCCGCCGCCCTGCCCAAGGAGGCCGCGCCCGCGTTGTTCTCGGAGGGTGTCTACCTTCGTCTGGATTCCTCGGTGCCGGACTCACGGGAGTACATACGCAACGTCTCCGCCCGTATCGACCCCCTGGCACAGACCTTCGGCTGGTCGGCGACTCAGGAGGACGCCAAGTACACCTCCATCCGCACCGGCCTGTTCGTCGGCTCCGCCTTCGTGCTGGCACTGATCGGAGCGAGTCTGCTGGTCTCCCAGCTGGAACAGCTGCGCGAGCGCAGGAAACTGCTCTCCGCGCTGGTCGCCTTCGGCACCCGGCGCCGCACGCTGAGCCTGTCGGTGCTGTGGCAGACGGCCCTGCCGGTCGGACTCGGCCTCCTACTGGCCACAACGGTGGGTATCACCCTCGGCTCGGTGCTGCTGAAGATGACCCGTACACCGGTGGCCATGGACTGGGCGAGTGTGCTCACCATGACCGGCGTCGGCGCGACCGTGGTCGGCGTGGTCACCCTGCTCAGCCTGCCGCCGCTGCTGCGGATGATGCGCCCAGCGGGCCTGCGTACGGAATAGCCCCTCACACACCCCCCGAAGTGGACTCCTCCTGCCAGGAGGAGTCCACCTCGCACGCAGGCAAGCCCGGTCAGCGGTCAGCACACTCACGGTCAGGGCGCCCTCGGCGCACAGCGGCATCCGCAGTTGGGTGAGGCGGCTGGAGGACGCGTTCGTAGGGATGCGGGACGAGATTCTGGCTCAGCCGAAACGGGAACCGCCGTGGGTGGACCCGGACCGCTGGGAGCGCGCTTGGGACGGGCGCCAGCCGAGCCGCAGCGTGTTCGGCCTGGTCGACTGTCAGGTTCCAGGAGAGCTTGATGGGCACCCAGGAGGTCAGGTACTTGCAGACGGCGGAGTCGACCGGGAGCCAGTCGGTGACGTCCTGGTCGGACTTCTGGCGGTTGGAGCGCTGGCTGACGGCCTCCAGGTGGCGTTCGCCGTCGAGGTAGTTGGCGTAGGTGACCCGCTTGGCCTTCGTCCAGGCCTTGGCCCCGCTGTCCCAGGCCTCGGCCAGCGGCACGACGTGGTCGATGTCGGTGGCGGCGACGTACTCCCGGACCCGGTCGTAGCCGGTGCGGTCTGCGACGTCGATGCCCAGCTAGGAGATGGCCTCGCGCAGCGGCAGAGTGACGTCGGCGGGTGCGGCCTGTGCGGGGGTGCCGGCCGCCAGTGCGGATGCGGCCAGTCGCCGTCGGTCGCTGGGTGGTCCGACTCGGCCTGCTCCCTCTGACCCGGATGGAACACACGGCCCAGGACATCACCGCCGGCGATCTCACCCTGCGCCTGCCCGACACCGACCCGCACACCGAGACCGGACGCCTCGGCACCGTACTGAACGACATGCTTGACCGCCTCCAACAGGCCCTGCGGCAGCGGGAGTTGGCAGAAGCCCGGCTGCGCCGCTTCGTCGCCGACGCCGGCCACGAACTTGGTACGCCCCTCACTTCCATCCAGGGCTTCGCCGAACTCGCCCTACGCCACCCGGACCGGCCCGCCGCCCAGTGCCGGGAGGGTGACGAACAGGTCGCCAAGGACGCCGAGCGCATGAACCTCCTCGTCGACGACCTGCTGCTGCTCGCCAAGCTCGACCAGGAACCCGCCTACCGCAGAGTCCGCGTCGATCTGCTCTCGCTCGCGGCCGACGCGGTGAGCGCGGCGGCGGTGCGCGCAGGCAGCGAACACCGCGTCACACTCAGCCCCCTTGACGCCCCGGCCGAGGACACCGAGCTCGAGGTCGTGGAGACCGTCGGCGACCCCGACCGCCCGCTCCAGGTGGTCAACAACCTGCTGTCCAACGCCCTCGTCCACACACCGCTCGACGTGCGCGTGGGCACCGCCCACGCAGGGGCGGCGGCAGGCGGCATCGACCGTCCCGGCCGCACCAGTGCCGCCTCACCCCTGGCCGAGGACAAGGCGATCTGTCTCATCGAGGTCGCCGACCTGGGGCCGGGCCTGCCGCCCGAAGAGGCCGACCGGGTCTTCGAGCGCTTCTACCGCGTCGACCCCTCCCGCTCCCGCGACCAAGGCGGCAGCGGCCTCGGCCTCGCCATCGCGTCAGCGATCGCCCAGGGGCACGGCGGCCGCCTCGAACTCGACACCGGAGCTGGTTCCGGGTGCGTCTTCCGTCTGGTGCTCCCTCTGGTGAGCACCGGACACCTGCGCGGATCGAAGTAGGACGTCCCCCCCGACGCCACGGGATGTCGTCACTCGCCGCCCGGCCACGCCACGCCACGTCGGCAAGAACTACTGAACCTGATCGGGCGATGTCGGGGCGTACTCCTGACGCCACTGCGGTACACACCTGGCTTGAATCATCACGTATACGCCGGAAGACGCCGCCGAGGTTATGGCGGCCCTCATCGCCCAACCCGCCGTGACACGGGTCAACTTCACCGGCTCGGCATCGGCCGGCCGGACCGTCGCCGAGCTTGCCGGCCGCCACACTCGCGTCGTCCTCGAACTCGACGGCAAGGCTTCTTTGCTCGTCCTGGCCGACGCCGATCTCGACGCCTCGGTCGAGACAGCCTGTGTCGCCGCCTTGCTGCCCCAGGGCCGGATCGGCACGTCGAGTGAGCGGATCATCGTTGACCGGAGCATCGCAGCAGAGTTCTCCGTCCGGCCGGCCGAGCGGGCCGCGATACTGGTGGCCGGCGACCCGCGAGACCCGGAGGCCCAGATTGGGCCGCTCATCGATGCGGTCGCTGCCGATCACTTGACACCGAACACGAAGAGTGGGAGCCGACGGACGGGGCCGGTTCGGCCGCGCGTCTCGAGGGAGTCCGGCGCCGTGGAAATTCCGTTGCCGCAACAGCAGCATCTTCGATCGAATGCCTCCATGACTCATGACGGCCCGGCGGACCATGTGGAGCAGAACCGGCGCTTTTGGGATGACGAGGCGGCTGCGTGGCACGGGCCGCTCGCCCGTGATCACTGGGCGCAGGTGGAACCGTCCTGGGGATTGTGGGCCACCCCTGAGTCGCAGGTCTCCGTGCTTCCCGACGGCATCGACGGGATGCGCACCATTGAGTTGGGCTGCGGTACTGCCTACGTTTCCGCTTGGCTGGCCAGAGCAGGAGCCCACCCGGTCGGGATCGACCTCTCGGAGAAGCAGCTCGCCACTGCTCGCGCGATGCAGGCGGAGTTCGGCATCGACTTCCCTCTTGTCCTGGGCAATGCCGAGAAGGTGCCCTACGAGGACAACACGTTCGGCCTGGCGATCAGCGAATACGGCGCCTCGCTGTGGTGCGACCCCTACCAGTGGATCCCGGAGGCAGCCCGGCTTCTTGTGCCTGGAGGCCGGCTGGTGTTCTCGCGCTACTCACCGCTGTTCGCGCTGTGTGTTCCGTCCGAGGGACCGGCATCCACCACTCTGTCCCGCAGCCAATTCGGCCTGACGCGGCTGGACTGGGGAAATCATGTGGAGTTCGTCCTGCCGCACGGTGAGATGCTCCGTCTGCTGCGGGCCTGCGACTTCGTCGTTGAAGACCTGATTGAAATTCAGGCACCCCAGCATGCGCGGAACTACGAAGAAGTTTTGGCCGACTGGGCCCAGCAATGGCCCAGCGAGGAGATCTGGAAAGCTCGACTGGCAGGCTGACAGCTCCGCAGGCACGGTGTATCGCCTTACTCATCCCTGGGAGCACCTCGATGCTCCCACAGACATATTCCTACGGCCAAGCAAGGCGTTCTCGGCCCTGAGCGACAAGTGGTGCCGGATTCCGTGGACGAAACCAGCAGTGGGCCGAGCCGCTGGATCACCCGGCACACGGTGGCCGGCGAGACCCCGAAGAGCGGCGCAAGCTGCCGCGTGGTGAGGTTCGTGCGGTAGTAGACAGCCACCAGCAGCACCCGCTCGGCTTCAACACCCCACCCATACACCGGAGATGCGAGAGGCCCTGTTCACGGCTGCTCCACATCGCATCAGTGATCACCAATCGGACGGACGCATCCGATCAACTGACCAGCCCATCGAGGAGACACACGCTAGAGACCGCCCCCGGCTCCGGGACGATTCCGGGGGCGGACGGTCATCCGCAGGGTGTGCGGCCGCACGGTGAGCCGCGCGACCTGGCGGATGACCTGGCCCTCGGAGAGTTCCAGCCGTACCGAACGCAGCATCGTCGCGAGCGCCGTGACCATCTCGGTGAGGGCGAGACGGTCCCCCATGCACTTGTGCTTGCCGTCCCCGAAGGGCAGGAACGCGCCCGGCGGAGGCTCCTGCGCGGGATCGGTCCACCGGTCCGGGGCGAAGGTGTCCGGCTCGGGGAAGCGCTCGGGGTCGCGGTGCAAGGCGTGCTGGCAGTAGGCCAGTTCGGTGCCGACGGGCAGCGTCCACTCGCCGAGCCGGGTCTCCTCGGTGGTGCGGCGCGTGACCAGCCAGCCGGGGTGGTGCAGCCGCAGGGTCTCGGTGATCACCCGGTTCAGGTACGGCAGCCGGGTCACGTCGTCGAAGGCGACCGGCCGGTCTCCGAGGACCTCGTCCAGCTCGGCCAGGACCCGGGCCTCGATGCCGGGGTTGCGGGCGAGCTCGTACAGGGCCCAGGACAGCACCGACGCAGTGGTCTCGGTGCCCGCCACGGCCAGGGTGAGGATCTCGGAGCAGATCTGATGCCCGGTCAGCGGCTCGCCGGTCTCCTCGTCGATGGCGCGCAGCAACATGGAGAGCATGTCCCCGGTGTCGTGCCCGGAGGCCTGCAGCTCGTCGACGGCGGTGTTGATGGTGGCACGTACGCCGGCCCGGGCCCGGTCGAAGCGGCGGTTGAAGGGCAGCGGCAGGCGCTCGGCCCAGTCGGGCAGCATGATGCGCACACCGACGTCGTTCAACACCACCGACAGGTCGCTGCGCAGCCGACGGAAGACGGCGTCGTCGAGGCTGCCGGCGAACACCGTCTTGGCCAGCATGTCGAGACTGAGCCCGACCATAGCCTCGCGTACGTCAAGGGCCTGCCCGGGCTCCCAGCCGTCGACCGTGGCCGTCACCTCGGCGCGCATGATGTCGACGTACCGGCTGATCTCGGTGTGGGCGAACGCTGGTTGCACCTGGCGGCGTTTGCGTACGTGGGTCCGGCCGGTGGCGGTGACGACACTGTCGCCCAGCAGCTGGCCCAGCTTGTCGTAGAGCCGCCCCTTGTCGAGGGTGGGCCCCAGGGCCTTGAGCATCTGGTGGATCAGGGCCGGGTCCTGGACCACGACGGTGCGCGTCCCGGGTTGCAGGACGATCTCGACGAGTGGTTCACGTGTCTCGCGCAGCGAGTCGATGAAGCCGAGGTTGTCGCGCATTTTAAAGGCGTGGCCGATGAACGGAAACGATCCTGCGGCTCGAGGTATGGGGGGAGGCGCAGTGGACGTCACGAGTCATCCCTTCACGGCATTCATGGGCGCCCCTATGACTTCCCTGAACTTTCCCAAGTGCAATCCTGTCATGAACGTGTCCTGCGCCACGTGTGACGAGCTGGTGGGGAGGGGAGGAGGGAGCCCCCTATCCATTCAGACAAGGACCTGGGACCTGGAGCCCGCGGTGGATTGAAGGGTCGCGGTACCGGTCCGAGGTCGATGGTGAGGACGGCCCCACCATCTACTCGTCTTCTGGAACAGGGGGTGAGGTGTCAGCCATCGAGCCAGTCGCCTGCGAGGCTCGTGGGACGGTATCCCGTGGCGTTCCAGAGGAAATGCGGGTGGGCGCAGCCGAACATGTAGGCGAGCAGTGTGGTGTCTTCCCTCCCGGTCTGAGGGTCGTGCAGCGTGTGGAACATTTCAGATCCGACTACGCCGGCATCCTGTTGGACATGACGAGCGCGGGCCGGGGACGGTGCGGCGCGGGATGCCTCCACGGCGGCGAGGTAAGTGCGGCGCAGGATCTCCCATGTGCTGTCGATGTTGCCGTACCAAGGGCCGTGCAGTGCTTCGAAGGCATGGAGCTCGGCGTCGAAGAGGGGCCATGTCTGGGGGTACTGGGCTCGGCAGCGTGCGGATAGCTCGGCGGCCCGGGGGCTCAGTGCTGGTGCAGTGGGCCGCGGGGTGATGGTGAGGGTGGTGCCGTGGGTGAGGATGCCGGTGCATGCGTTGGGCTGCAGGTCGCAAAGTGGGCACGCCTCGGCTGGGGGAAGGCCCTGGGTGATGCCGTCGAACCACAGGGCGTGGCGGCCCGTGAGCCCCATCCAGACGATGGTGGTGGTCATGAGCCAGGTGTTCCACATCGGGCTGTGTGCCTCGGGCATGCACCCGTACTTGACGAGGGCTATGGCGCAGGCAGCGTAGAGCGCCTTGGTGTGGGTGGGCATGTCGGCGAGCCAGAAGTTGCTGATCTCGCCGGTGAGGGCATCGGCTCGTACGTCGACCATGTCGTCGATGACACGGCACAGCAGCAGGGAGGCGAGATGTTCTTCCTGCCAGAGTTCGGTGTCGGGTGAGACGTGCCAGAACAGGCAGTCCAGCATCTGCAGGAGCGAGTAGCTGCTCTGGCTCAGTGGGTTGGTCTGGGGGAGCACAACGCTGCCCGCGTCGTGCTGTTGGAGCCAGTACTCGTCGACGGACCGCTTATGGGCTGCGAAGAGTCCGGAGACCAAAGCTCGTGCGCTGTTGGTGCTGAAATTCTCGGCCAAGCGGCCTTCGGCGAGTTGAGTGAGGCGCGTCGTATCGATGGTGTCGACCACGCGCTTGTATTCGTGGAAGACGAGGATGTCGTCTTCGAAGCGGTGGCGGTGGCCCAGGTCTCGTTCAAGGTCGTTCATCTGCCGGGTCCAAGACCACCCACCGGTCAAGACGCTGTTGAGTTCCCGGCGGTACGGCCAGGTCTTGGTTGTGAGAGGACGACCCGCGCTCTGCCGCCAACTGTAGTCACTCAGCGTGCGTTCGGGGGGAGTGGGCAGCCGACTGCAGAGAGAGCAAGCACAGTCGGATATCTGCTGATCCTCGCTCGGCGGGGTGAGTGCTCGGCTCATCCAGGCCCCTTCAAGCATCCTGCTGGTCAGTCGGCATACCTCAGTATCGGTGCTGACTTGAGGGAAGGCTGCTTCGATCATGCGCAGGTTGGTGTCGAGTTGCCGCAACCTGGCGTTGCCCTCCTCGTCGGGCGGGAGGAACGCGCGCGGCGCCAGTTGCAGGGCTCCCTCCACAGGCAGCGTGGTGCCGGAGTGGGGGGATCCGAGCGCGTCCAGCCGCTGCTGAGCGGCGCTCTGGCAGTCTCGGTTCTCCTCCGTGCACGCATTGATGCCCTTCGCCAAGAGGCGGGCCAGGGCGTCCCCCGCCTCCCCGGGCTGGAGCTGGGCGCTGGGCTGCGCCGGAACGCTGTCGGCGGACACCTTCGGAACAGCACCTACGCCTCGAGATTTCACACCGGTCTCCCTTCAAGCTGTGTTCCATACAGGGGAATCGAACGGCCCGTGGTGTGGCCGGTCGCGTCTGCGAATCTTCCGTACCTTCCGCGACGGCCTCGCCGAACAGCCGGACTCACGCGAACGGCTCCGGCTCCGGCTCCGAACGGCCGCGAGGAGCACGCCTGCTGCGTTGACGGCCGGGTCAGTGGAGCGAGCCGCCGCTGCCCTTCGAGGACGAACTGCCCCGTGCCCGCTCGGCTCTCGCTGTGGGCGAACCGCTCGTCCGCGGCAGACTCATCCTCGAAAGCGCCGGCCTCCTGCGGAACGGCCCGCTCTTGTCGAAGCACTCCTGCTGCGAGACTCGCGGCATGGCCGCCTCAGCAGTGTTGATCAGGAAGCACTCGCTGCCCATCAGGCGTGGCGGGACCACCGGATCCGAGGTGCCGCTGCCGCTAAAGGAATGCCAGAGGATCCGATGCCAGCCGCCCCGTATGGCCGATCAGCGGGAGCTGCAACCGGGTGTCCTTCTTCGGCGAGGCAGAGCACCCGCAGCCTGCTGCCCTCGCGCACAGAGGTGACGATTAGCTCACGCGCCACCTCGGAGACGCGGTGGGCCCGGTCCGGCAGGTAGGCGTCGAACTGGTCATCGAAGAGGAAGGCCGGGGAGAACCGGTTCTTGTAATCGGCCGAAGCGTGTGGGTAGGCGCGGGCGGTGGCATGCGGCAGATCCCATGACTTGCACTCCTCGAACCCTGGCTTGGCTGCGGACCAGGCCCACGTCTTGGATTCAGCGCAGAAGACGCTCTTGGGCGTACTCAAGACGTCTGCTGGCAGAGTTCGAAGGGGCGGTCGAACGTTGACGTCCTGAGGCATGCTCTTCCTTTCGGGAGACGGACCGCAGAGTCCCCCCGGCCTTGCAAACAGGCGGCGGTCAAGACCGCCTGCGCACTCGAACTGGGCTTCGCAGAACGAAAGTTGAATCGAGAACGCTACGAGGCTGCCCAGAGCGTAAATGATCTACACCGTGACCCGGCCGTGATCTGGGTTACTGCAGAAGCCTCATGAGCTGCATATACTCGCGCGCCCTCGCGTGTGTGAGCACGACCTGCGTCCCCGCGTTCTCCTGTCTGGCCCGTCGAACGGATCGCGGTCCAGACCACCAGATCCGCCAGCGCTCCCCTTGCGTGGCCAGCCGGTGTCGTCGAGATGGTTCACCGGGGTCGAGCCCGCGTTCAGGCGCAGATCGCCTCGGCGAGTCCGATTCCCCGGTCGGTATTGGAGTCGCACCGGCCGAATTGCCAGTCGATACGCGGGGCAGGATGGCGACGAACCACTGAGCTCTGTTGGCCAGGTGAGAGCTCCATTCAGAGATGGAACCATGGCTCAAGAATTCAGCATGGCAAGGCGAGGAGGTCACTGAGGTTTCTCAGTGGCACGATTCTTCCCATCGAGATGGTCTGTTTCAGAATGCCTCGCGGTCGGTGCATTTCTCGATCTCGGTGGTCACCCGTGCCCCTCGGAAGAGCACCGGGAGCCACAGGAGACATGCCAGCAGGGGGACCGCGGCGTAGGTGGCCATGCCCGCACTGGAGCCCAGTCCGTCCATGAGCGCGCCGAGGGCGAGATAGCCGATGCCGATGAGCGCCGATTCCACGAATGCGATCATCGACAGCAGGCTCGCCCGGTGGCGCGACGGCACTGCCTCGTTGAACACGTTGTCCACGATCACGGCGGTGATCTCGGGAATTCCGACCAGGACCAGGAACGCGGCGATGGTGACCCAGACAAGGCCGAGGCCGCTCAGGCCGAGCGCCACGGCGAGCATCAGGAGAGACATCGGGACGATGATCCGATACCCGATGCGCCGGTCCGCGCGGTCCGACAGCAATGGAGTGAGCCCGCCGACGAAGAATCCCGCCGCTATGACCACGCTGACCAATGCGGTGCCCGCTCCCTGATCGGAGAGGGTCTTCTGCGTAAAAATGATGTAGGGCGTCAGAGTCGCATGCATCAATCCGGACACCACGCCAAGCGTCACGAGCGCCGGCGTGGCGACCCGAAGCATCGCCCGCCACGCTGTGGTGTCGCCGTGCTCCTCGGCTCCGTCCTGCTCGTCCACCGCGTCCGAGCCGCGGATCTCGGGCACCCCTGACATCAGCACCACCATGGCCAGAACGAGGCACGCCGCCGAGCCGACGTAGACGACTCCCCAGGAAATCTGCTGCAGTTGGCCGCCGAGGACGATGGCGGCTCCCGAGGTGACCGTCCCGAGCATGGTGAACCGGGACTTGATCTTGACGTAGCTGGCCGTTGCACCACGACGCACGAGCAGGTCGTACAGCAGGGCGGTATCCGAACCGGACACACATGCCATGCCCACGCCCTGCCCGATGAACAGCGCCAGGAACGCCCAGTAGTTGGAGAACGCCACCTGACCGAGCAGACATCCAGCTATCAGCATCTGGCCGATCACTATGCTGGCACGCCTGCCGATTCGGTCGGCGATGACTCCCGTCGGCAACTCCGCAAGTCCACTGACCAGGTAGAGCAGTGTCTGCAGTAGGGCCACTTGCCCGACGGAGAAGCCGCGCTGATAAAGGAAGAGGACAAATACGCCGCGCTGGAACAGCGTGTTGGCGAGCACGGCGTATACGTAGAACGGGCGCGTGACACTTCGTGCTGCATCGTCGACTGCAGCCGACCCGCCAAGGGCCTCCGTGGTGCCGGTCATGCTGCGGGCTCCCCTTGGTGACTCCGGTGATCATTAGTGTCGAGCCCCGCCGCCGACCGGAACCTCCAGTCCATACTTCGCGCAGGATATTGGGCCGGCCATCCGGGCACAGTTGCCGGCGCCGCGGCCATTCTCGGTGGAAGTGTCAAATGCTGGGAGCAGTAGCGTGTTGCGTACATCTTGGAGCCAGCGTGGGCGCGAAGTCAGGGAAATCCCAGACCTCGGCCCCTGGTAGGACGGTTCTCACCACAAGATCGTCCGCTGAACCAGAGGCTTCAGGTTGGTCACCTGTACTGCCACGCTCGATGTCCCGCGCCACATTGTGGTGCACCTCGCCCGGCTGCTTGCCGCGCATCGCCGTCGTCTGGGCACCCCGCGGGGCTCGCGCGCACTGGGCACGTTCCGGCAGGCGGTCCTCGTGCTGCGCTGGTTCCGTGAGCGGGGCTGCGTGCACTGTCCGGCCAGGGACGCTGGCATCTCCCAGGCCACCAGCTATCGCTACCTGCACGAGGGCATCGACATCCTCGCCGCCCGGCTGCACGTCCTGCCCACCCTGGCCGACAAGGGATACATCGGCGCCGGCATCGGCATCCGCGTCCCGGTCCGCCGCCCGGAGGGGAAGTCGGAACAAGCCCTAGACACCGACACCCGCGCCACGAACTGCCTGGTCAGAGACCTCCGCGCCCGCGGTGAGCGCACCGCTGCCGAACTCAAAGAACGCCGGCGCACGCTCAAGCGCGTCACCCTCAGCCCCAGCCGTATCAGCGACATAGCCCGCGCCGCCCTTGCCCTCAACCGCCACTGGAAGTGATCTCCACTGAGAAAACCTCACTGACCTGGGAACCGCGGCTACCAGTGTGTACGGGACGGTGAATCGCGTCGTAGAGGCCGTGGGGCGGGACGTCGAACAGTGTCTCCGCGCCACCATCGCCACGTATCACGTAGACATGGACCAGCATGGCCTTCGCCGGACGACTTTCTCAGCCGGGTCTACTCCACACGACGCCATTGTCACCACACTTGGCCACCTGAACCTCTATGCAGCGGGCTCGGCGTCAGCTACGACTCGACGTCGCCGCGAAGGTCGACGAAGCGGTGCGGGCCCGTTGGCAGCCGCAGGTGAGTAAGCGCCGGCAGCAGCAGGCGGCCTCCGCGGGTGGGATGACGGTGGAGACGAGGGCCCGGTTCGGGTGTGAGCCGAAGCACGATAGTTGTCACATAGGCAGGCCTGTTGTCACCTGCGAGGTGTGACGCCGGAAGATAGTTCCCTCAACTCTTGACGGCCTCTGCGATCTGCTGGGCGGCCTGGGCGGGTGTGAGGTGCGTGGTGTCGACGACCTCGGCCTCGGCGTGCAGCCATGTGCGGGCCGCCTCAGCGTAGGGCTCGAGGTATTGGAGACGGAACGGGGAGTTGGGGCCAAGAACGGTGTCGCCCGCGATGCGCCCCCGGAGGGTGTCCTGGTCGGCATGGAGGACGAAATGCCGGACCGGAATGGCGTGCTGGGCAAGACCCGAGCTGATCTCGCGCCAGTACCGCTCGACCAGGACCGTCATGGGCATCACCAGGGTGCCGCCGGTGTAGTCGAGGACGCGTCGGGCGGTCTCGACTACGAGTGGCCGCCACGGCGGCCAGTGCTGGAAGTTGTCCGTCGTGGGCAGCCCTGGCGTGATGTCCATGAGTGTCTCGCCGACTTTCTCG
Source organism: Streptomyces sp. NPDC056948 (assembly GCF_042674225.1). Taxonomy (NCBI): domain Bacteria; kingdom Bacillati; phylum Actinomycetota; class Actinomycetes; order Kitasatosporales; family Streptomycetaceae; genus Streptomyces; species Streptomyces sp. NPDC056948. The sequence continues at coordinate 4,849 of NZ_JBHUQX010000155.1, read as the reverse complement.
GCGTCGAACACCCGTGAGTCCGGGATCAGCTGCTGCACGAGCGCACTGGTCGTCGTCTTGCCGGCACCGTGAGTGCCGTTGAGCCATACGATCACGAGAATCGAGACTAGCCCGTACGGGCCACGGGTGACCGATGGTCTGCCGAAAGAGCACGTGCGACAAGCCGAATGCCTCGGGGGAGTCTCCGACGACGACGGTGGCGATACGACCCGCCAGGAGGTGCCGAGGAGCGCGCAGCCCGAGGAGGCTCCCGCCCCGCCGGCCCCGGCCGCCGCAGCTCAGCTGCTCGCCCAGCTGAGCGACGAGCGCCGCGCCGACACTTGGCCTACAGCCTCACACCTCTGCACGACGTCGTATGTACCTGGCAGCTGCTTCTCGCCGCGACCCCGGCCCTCGACGCGTACATGGACTCCGGCCGGGATGAGACCGGCTTCGTGGACCTCGACGATTGTCCTCGGTGTCCGCCAGTGACCGATCAGCTCCGATGGTGACCTGCTGAACCAATGGCCACGGTGATGTGCACTGGGCGAACCTCACCGCACCCCTGAAGATTCTGGACTGGGAGGGCTGGGGCGGGGCTCCCGTGGGGTTCGACGTTGCCATGCTCTACGCCTACACCGGTGGTCGTTCGTGCAGCGGCTCGCGGCGGTCGGCCGGTTCGACGAGGCGGAGATCGCGGGCGAGTACGACCGTGACCGTACGGCCGCCGGTGAACGGCACGCCGCCACCGCCCGGGCGTCCCGCCCGACCGAGGAGGCCAAGGCGGAGGCGTGGGCGTCGGTCGTCGACTCCGACAAGCTGCCCAACGCCGTGCAGGAGGCGGTCATCGGCGGGTTCGTCCAGACCGACCAGCGTGAGGTGCTGGCCCCGTACGCGGACCGGTACTTCGAGGTGGTCAAGGACATCTGGGAGTCCCGCTCCCACGAGATGGCCCAGCAGATCGCCGTCGGTCTCTACCCGACCGTCCAGGTCTCCCAGGAGACCCTGGACAAGACGGACGCCTGGCTGACCGCCGCCGCCCCGAACGCGGCCCTCAGCCCGGGGTGCGCCCGCTAGGGGCGTGCGCCCGGCTTGTTCACCACGCCCCAGGCGGCGCGGGCGCTGACCATCGTGGCGGAGTCGTATCCGGAGGGGGTGGACGGCGTCTGTCCCTTGGGCGGCTCGATCGGCGTGGGGTGTTCGGCCTCGCCGAGGTAGGCGTACGTTTCCGGGTCGAAGAGGATCTCCTGCGTGCCCTGGGCGCCCGACGCCGTGCGCTCGGCGTAGTCGACGCTGACGCTGATCGCCGCACGGCCGAGGGGGTCCTTGACGCCCTTCGTCACGCGGGCCTCCGGGATCTTCGCCAGTGCCCGGAACAGCCCCGCCTGGACGTGGGACGGGATGATCACGGAACGGTAGAGGACGTGGATCTCCCGCCAGTCGCGTTCCGCGGGTGTCTCGCCCTCGATGTCTCCGATGGCGTGCTCCTCACGGATGCGCCGCATCATGCGGTCCGGTTCGCCGGGCAGGGTGACGAGGAAGCGCCAGAACTGCCGCTGGGACCGGTCGTCGTAGCCCTCCTTCTTCCACTTCTCCTCCTGGTTGGGCCCGTACCAGACCTCAAGCTCGTTCGGGTCGAAGTCCGAGACTGGGCCCGACGGAGGAATGCCGGGCAGTCTGGCGTGGCCCGTGCCGTCCCAGCGGGTCCACGACTCCGCGCTCTGCGGTTTGCCCTGGACGAAGACCGTGGTCTTTTCGTACACCCACTGCTTCGGCCCGGGTTCGACGACCGGCGTCTTCTCCACGGTCGCCGCGGCCAGTTCGAGGGCAGCGGCGGAGGCCCGCGCCGACAGGAGCTGACGGCCGGCGGGGGCGTCTGCGGGGGTGTCGTCGGGGAGGGTCGCGACGATGCCGCCGGTCACGGAGAGGGCCGCGGTCGCCGCGACGCCCACCAGGACGACCCGGCGACGCGGAAGGAGGACATGCCGCAGCCCGCCCGGGGCTTCCTCCCGGAACACCTCGGTGAGCCGGACCCGAGCGGGGGCCAGGCGATCACTGTCGGGCAGAGGGGCGTCGGCGCGCAGTTCACGGAGCGCGGTCAGCTCGTTCATGCGGGGCCACCTTCGTGTACACGGGGTTCGAGGACCGGACTGTGCGCCTCCGTCACGGCGCGCAGCTTCCTGCGGGCCCGGTTGAGCCGGGACCGTACGGTTCCCACGGGGATGTCGAGGGCCTGGGCTATCTCCTGGTAGGTGAAGTCGGCCCAGGCGAACAGCAGCAGGACGTGCCGGTCACCTGCGGACAGCCTGGCCAGGGCCTCGGCCAAGGGCCGGGACGCGGCCTGTGCGGCGAGGCGGTCGTCCGCGGAGTCGGTCCAGCTCTCGGCGACCGGGTCACTGCCGGTGCGGGCCAGGATCTTCAGAGCCCTGACCTCCTCGCGGCGGTGCCGGCTGATCTGCTTGGCGGCGATCCCGTGCAGCCAGGGCCGCACACCGGCCCGCTCCGCGTCGAACCGCTCGCGTATCCGGAAGGCCGTCAGAAACGTCTCCGCTGTGACGTCATCGGCCGCGTCCTGCCCGAGCCGCCGGGCGACGTACCGGTGGATGGCGGGCGCGTGCCGGTCGAAGAACACGGCGAAGAGCTCGGGTTCCTCGATGGACGCCGCGATCAGAGAGGCGTCGCCGTCCGCGGTATCGCCTGCGAGGGTGCCGTCCCCTGAAGAGGGGCGACACGGTGCATCAGTCATGGACGGTCCGTGGGGTGTCGTGGGTGGGCGGGTCAGCGTTCACCCGTACTTGCCCGGCAGACGGGAAAGGGTTCACGGTCCGCTCGGATGGGCCGCCGTCACCCGTCGGCTCGCCCCGCACCCCCTTCGAAGCCCTCACGAACCATCGCCCTCGATCGACCTGGAGGCTGCCACCGCGCACGTCGTCCTCGCCGCCGTTGACGACTTCCCCCACACCGCCTGCCGGAATCTGCTGCCCGGCAGCTTTGAAGCGACAGGGACCCGGCTGTCACCGGAGCAGAGCGCGGCATCGACTGTGACATGGACCGAGTCGGATTGCCTTCCCTGGGCTGGACTGCCTACAAGGGCTGGGCCACCGAGCAGGGACGCCTTCCCGAACCGGAGAAGCTCCAGGACCCGACCTTCGTCCGTAGGCACGAGCGCATCGCCACACGAGTACGCGCAGCCCTGGACGCCAGGCCTGTCATGACGCCTTAAGGCGGCTGCCGGGGGGCGTGCGCGGGGTCGAGCCGCCAGCGGGCGGCGTCGATGCGGCGGTGCGCTCGAAGCACGTGCGCCGGTACTGCTCGTCGGCCTGCTGCCTTGAGTACATCTCGATCGGGTACGGGATCGCGAGCCGCTCGGACAGGGCGTCGAACAAGGGCCTGTACAGCTCGTCGACCTGGGCAGCGAGCGTGCGCTCGCCGAGTGCCTGGGTGTAAGCACGCTGATACCGGTGCCCCGTCGACGTGTCGACGACGGCCTCGTGCGGGCGTTGTCGAGGGCACCGAGCAGCACCTCGACAGGGATGCCGTAGCGATCCCTCCCGCGGGCCGCGGCGGCGAAGGGCCGCCACCCGGGTTCATGATGATCCATCCGTTGGCGAGCTTGATGGTGCAGGGGTTCTCCTCGAGCACCACCTCACCGCCGAGAACGTCGGTGTAGAAAGCGCGAGATCGAGCTACGTCGGTCACCGTCAGAAAGTGAGTGAGGAGAAGCCCGGAATCCGGGGCAGGAAAACCATCACGATGCATGCAAGACCTCCAGGCACATGGAATGTTTGCTCCCATAGTGGTGGATGGGTGTCCGTGGGCAGGGATGGACACGGCAGGGACAGCCTGTCCGCCGATGAAGCGAGGCGGGTCGATGCAGCACATCGGCGCCTCTCCTCGGCTCTTCCAGCCTGCAGTCCCTCCGAACCCGACGCGGCTACGGCGGTTCTTGAGGGCGGGAACGCAGGGGCGCTGGCTGACCTTGGCCTCGACTGGGCGACGTTGCCGGACTCCTGGTGGACCGACCTCGCCGCGGTGCTGGACAAGGTATCGGTGGCCGGTACCGACCGCGTCGCCGTACGGCAGCAGTACATGGACCGGGCGATCCCTGAGTTCGTCGGCATCCCGGCCCCGGCGGCACCCTGCTGGACCACCGCCCACGGCGACCTGCACTGGGTGAACCGCACCGCGCCTCTGCGGATCCTGTACTGGGAAAGCTGGGGCAGCGCCCCCGCTCTGGGCAGCCCGGCCGGCCTCGCCGCCGAATCGACGGTGTGCGCCGAGCTGCTCCAGACCGTGGCCCGCGGCGAGAACCTCGCCCTCGAAGCCCCGCTCCAGGCTTGGGTTGCGGAGCTGCGCCGCCGCTGCCCGTCTCCCTGAGGCGCCTGACCTGTTTCGGTCACACCGCGGGCCCCGGGGGAGAAGAGGCATCCCTCGGGGCCCGCGGTGTATGGAGTCGTGCTGCCCCCCACCTGCTGGAAGAAGCTCGCTCAAATCATCATTCGGGGACACGGCCCTGTTGAGTCATCGCAGTGACGAGAGTGGAGGAGATGTGGGCCAGGGCCGGGTCTGCAGCGATGAAGAACGTTTCGATACCGGCCAGTTCGTGGTTCATGCGGGCCATCGGCATTTCGTAGCCCAGGTCGGGAACGCCGCGGACTCCGCGGATGACGACGTCGATTCCGACTCGGCGGCAGTAGTCGACCTGCAGGACCCGCTATGCCGCCGGGTTCGGTGCCCGCCCCCTGATCGCCCTGCGCGGCATGGTCTCGGACCGCGTGTTCGACTCTCTGATGAACCGGGGCATCGGCATCGGCAGGCAGCCTCAGGCCTGACTCGGCCCCTGTCGCCGGTGGCACGCTCGCACGTGCCA
>NZ_JBHUQX010000154.1:0-19847 GCF_042674225.1 Streptomyces sp. NPDC056948 | reverse complement strand
CCGTACGGCCGCGGGCGTCCGGGACGCCGACGGGCCCCGAGAAGCGCGGTGCGTCTCGGGGCCCGTCCTCTTACGGCGTTACCAGCAGGTGCCGGGGGCTCAGCCCTCGGTCTTCTCCTCGGCGGCCTCGGCTTCGGCGGCCTCGGCCTCGGGGGCCTCGGTCTCCTCGTCCTCGTCGTCCAGGTCGACGACCTCGCCGTTGGTGTCCTTGACCGCGGCCTTCTCGACCACGACGGCCAGGGCCTTGCCGCGGGCGACCTCGCCGACCAGGAGCGGAACCTGGCCACCTTCGACGACGGCCTGGGCGAACTGGTCGGGGGACATGCCGGAGGAGGCGGCGCGCCGCATGAGGTGCTCGGTGAGCTCCTCCTGGCTGACGTTCAGCTTCTCCTGCTTGACGAGCTCGTCGAGGACGAACTGCGTCTTGATGCCCTTGACCGCGGCTTCCTTGGTCTCGGCGTCGAACTCCTCGACCGTCTTGCCCTGGATCTCGAGGTACTTCTCGAGGTCGAGGCCCATCTGGCCGAGCTGGTGGTGCTCGAGGTTGTGCTTGCGGGTGTTGACCTCGTCCTCGAGCAGCTTGTCCGGGACCGGCACCTCGACCAGCTCGAGCAGCTTCTCCAGGACGCGCTCCTGGGCCTGCGTGGCCTGGTCGTACTGCTTCATGTTCTCCAGGCGCTTGCGGCTGTCGGCCCGCAGCTCCTCGATGGTGTCGAACTCGGAGGCGAGCTGCGCGAACTCGTCGTCCAGCTCGGGCAGTTCACGCTTGGCGACCTGGGTGACCTTGACGGTGACCTCGGCCTCCTTGCCGGCTGCCGAGCCGCCCTTGAGCTCGGAGGTGAAGGTGGCCTCGCCACCGGCCTCCACGCCCGTCAGGGCGTCGTCGATGCCGTCGAGCAGCTCACCGGAGCCGATGGTGTAGGAGACGCCGTCAGCGACGCCGTCCTCGAGGACCTCGCCCTCGACCTTGGCCTCCAGGTCGATCGTCACGACGTCGCCGTCCTCGGCGGCACGCTCGACCGGTGCGGTGGAGGCGAAGCGCTCGCGCAGCTCCTCGACCGCCTTGTCGACGTCCTCTTCGGTGACCTCGACCGCGTCGACCTCGACCTCGATGCCGGAGTAGTCCGGGATCTCGATGGTCGGGCGGATGTCGACCTCGGCGGTGAAGTTCAGCGTCTCGCCGTCCTTCAGCTCCGTGATGTCGACCTCGGGCTGGCCCAGCGGGTTCAGCTCGGCCTCGTTGACCGCGTCGGTGTAGAACTTCGGCAGCGCGTCGTTGACGGCCTCCTCGAGCACCGCACCGCGGCCGAACCGCTGGTCGATGACCCGGGCCGGGACCTTGCCCTTGCGGAAGCCCTTCACCGTGACCTGCTGGTTGATCTTCTTGTACGCCGCGTCGAGGCTGTCCTTGAGCTCCTCGAAGGGCACCTCGACAGTGAGCCGAACCCGAGTCGGGTTCAGGGTCTCCACGGCGCTCTTCACGGTTCGGTCTCCTTGTGGCTGACTTCTTGGGTTCTGCCGGGGCCAGAACGGCCCGGCGGATTTCGCCGCCCGGAGACTTCAGACGCTGAGACACACGGGCGTGCAGCTTGCATAGTAACGGCAGCGACTACACCGCCCAAAAGGCGATCACATGAGTGACCGGAGACGATCACCTGAGGCGACTCGAGATGATCGGGTGGCTGGTCGGGGTGGCGGGATTTGAACCCACGGCCTTCCGCTCCCAAAGCGGACGCGCTACCAAGCTGCGCCACACCCCGTCTGGTGCGACACGTAGGGTACATGGCGCAAGGCCGTACGGCCGCCGTATTTCCGCTGCGTCTGTGCCGGGAAGGTCCGGATGCGAATGCGGTGTGCGACGAGGGCGCACAACCCGCTACGATGCTTGCGTGCCGAGGTCACCCGACCTGCGGCGCGCACCGTGCGGGCGTAGCTCAATGGTAGAGCCCTAGTCTTCCAAACTAGCTACGCGGGTTCGATTCCCGTCGCCCGCTCTGAACGGCTCGGGCCCGGTTCTTCGGAACCGGGCCCGAGGTGTTTTCCGGTGCCTGAAGAATTTCGGGTGCCCAGCGGATTCCCGGGGATTCAGAGGTCAGAGGTCCCGTACGTCCACCGTGTAGACGGAGCGGACGCCGTACGGGACGTACAGGGCGTCGCCGACCAGGACGAGCGGGGCGCCCGAGGTGACGAGCATGCTGTCGGTTCTGCCGCCGTCGTCGCGGCCGTCCCGGGTGGCCTCGACCTCGCCGGTACTCACGTCCAACGCGGCCAGGCGGCCGCTGGGGGACGCGACGTACACATGGGTGGCGGAGGCGGTCGGCGGCCCCTGCTGCTCCACGGTGGAGTTGGATTCCCACAGCGTCCGGCCGGTGCGCGGCGAGACCGCGCGGACGCCGCCGCTTTCGCGTGTGAAGTAGACCGTGCCGCGGACCAGGTACGCCTGCGCGTCCTCGGGCCGGGGCTGTGCGAGCCGGCGCACGGTGAGCACGCGCGAGGAGACGTCGATCAGGGTCAGGCCGCGGTCCGTGGCGAAGGTGTCCGCGAGTACGAGGCGCCCGTCGTGCTGGCCGAGCAGGTACTGGGCGCCCTTGACCTCGACGGTCCAGCGGGCCTTTCCGGTGGCCGGGTCGATCTGGGAGACGGTGGTCCGGGAGGCTCCTTGTTCCGACAGGCCGATCACGCAGACGAGGTAGGCGTGGTCGGCCGCCGAGCGCAGCAGACAGTCGGCCGGGGCATCGGGTGTGTCCGGTTTCGGGCGGCTCCAGCGGACGTCGCCGGTCTCGGCGTCGAGCAGGGCGTACCGGTCGCCCCCGGAGCCGTAGAAGGTGACGACGCCCTCGGGGACGGCCGTGGCGGCGTCCTGCGTGCTGTCGGGGACGGACGCCGACTCGCCGGTGCCCGTTCCGGTCCGCCAGAGTTCCTTGCCGGTGTCGGCGGCCAGGGCGTACACCGTGTAGCTGAACCGGGGGCCGGCCGCCGCCTCCCCCTCCTCCGCCTCGTAGGCGTAGACGTGATGGTCGGCGGTGCCGATGATCGCGCCCTCGCTGCTGCTGGAGGAGCCGTCGGGCGTGGGGTCGACGGGCCGGCCCCAGGTGTTACGCCCGCCGGCGAGATCGAAGCGGGTCGCCATGAGGCCGGAGCCGGCGCACACGAGGGAGGTGTCGACGGCCGCGCAGCCCGCGAGAGCGCTGTCGGCGCCGCCCAGGAGGCGCTCGCTGCCCTTGGGGGCCTTCGCGGCGGTGGCCCAGGGCTTCCAGCCGTCGGGGAGGTCGCTGCGGGCTTCGGCCGAGGTGCCGGGTTCGTCGTCGCGGGAGAGGGCGGCGGTGAGGACCACGGTGGTGGCGGCCAGAACGGCGGCCACGGCCGTCCCGGCCGCCGCGGTGAGGAGGTAGCGGCGTCTGCGGCCGCCGCGCGGCCCGGGCCCGGCGGGCTCGGGCGGCGGGTCGGCGAGCGGGGTGTCGCGCCGTGGCGTGGCCTCGGGCACACGCCGGGGCGGAACGGTCCTCGGCTCCTCGAGGGCCGGGGGCAGGGCGCCCGGGTCTCCGTCGCGCAGCAGGGTCAGGAGCTCGTCGGCGGTCACACGGGACTTGGGGTGCTTCTCCAGGCAGAGGCGTACGAAGGGGAGCAGTTCGTCCGGTACGCCGGCGAGGGCCGGTTCGCCCTGGACGACCCGGATGGCCGTCTCGTAGGGGCTCGGGCTGTCGAAGGGGCCGCGGCGGGTGGCGGCGTAGGCGAGGACCGAGCCGAGGGAGAAGATGTCGGCGGCCGGGCCGACGTCCTGCGGGGAGGAGAACTGCTCCGGCGACATGAAGGGCGGGGTGCCCATGACGCGGCCGGTCTGAGTGAGGACGTCGGCGGCGGCGAACTCGGCGGCGCGGGAGATGCCGAAGTCGATGACGCGGGGGCCGTCCTCGGCGAGCATCACGTTGGCCGGCTTCAGATCGCGGTGGACGACTCCGGCCCGGTGGATGTCGCGCAGCGCCTCGGCGAGGCCGGCGGCGAGTTCACGCAGCCGGGGTGCGGAGAGCGGGCCGTGCTCGCGGACGTGGGTGCCGAGGTCCGCGCCCGGTATGTAGAGCGTGGCCATCCAGGGGCGTGACGCGTCGGCGTCCGCGTCCACGACGGGGGCCGTGAAGGCACCGCTGACCTGGCGGGCCGCGGCCACCTCGCGGCGGAAACGGGCGCGGAACTCGTCGTCGTCGGCGTACTGGCCGTGCACCACCTTGATGGCGAGGCGCCGGCCGGATGCCGAGCGGGCCAGGTAGACCACACCCATGCCGCCGGAGCCGAGGCGGTCCTCGATGCGGTAGCCGCCCACCTCCGCGGGATCAGAATCGCGCAGCGCCATCCCCGTACGTTCCCCCCGTCACGCACCGTCCCGTCGCGAGGAGAGTAACCGCACGCCCCTCGGGCCCGTGGCACCGGCCCGGGAGGGTGCTCCCGCGGGCCGGTCAGAAGCTGATGGAGTTGACCGTCTCCGCTATCGAGTTGAGGAACCGGTTGATGGACGGGGCCATGCCGGTCGAGGCGAGGAAGAAGCCGAAGAGGATCGCCACGATCGCTGGGCCTGCCTTGATGGATCCCCCTCTCAGCAACACCACAAGGATGATCGCCAACAGCAGCACCACAGACAGTGAAATGGCCACAACTGATCACACCCTCGGTCGGTCCGCTCTCCCGGCCCGGGGACGCGACTGTGCGCACCCCGCCAGAACCATCGTGCCACCAACGCGGCCGGGCTATGCGGCCGGTGACGCATCGAACGCCACGGTGTCGTCCGGGCCCGGGTACGTCGCGTGCGGGAGGGGACCCGACGGCAGGGACTCGTACGGCAATTCGATGTGCCACCCGCACAGGGAATTCAGCCGGATCGTTTCCGTCTCCACACAACGCGTTCGCAGCTAATTCGAATTACTGCCCAAGGCTCCTCAACGACCTTACGAAGAGCGCTGAAGCGGACATTCCACCGGAGTCGCCTGCTGGTCTTATGCACGGCTTAGTCCGGAAGTATCCCGACAAGCAGGGCACCTGTGACGGGCGCAACTCATCGCCGAAGATGTGTTGGTCATCACGCCGACAGCGACGTCAACTACCCGAAATCCGGGGTACCCACAGCGAATAGCCAGGAATCACGTCCGGCGTTTTACGAATAGCCGCAGGGAAGGCTAGGGTGCCTCAGATGTTCCACGCTGCCTCGTCCCCCGCAAGCGCAGCGAGGTCCCGGATCGTCTCCCCGAGTTCCTGGTGGGAGGGTCTGTGACGAACTCGCTGCGACCGAACGGCGACCGCAAGGCGCCACTTCCCCCGGCACAGTCGCCGGCAGGCGGAGTGCCGAGCCCGCGCTCGCCGCAGAGCCCCCAGAAGAAGCAGAACGGCAAGCAGCGCGACGCGTTCTTCGACAACGCGAAGTACCTCGCGATCGTACTGGTGGCCATGGGCCACGCCTGGGAGCCGCTCAAGGGCGACAGCCGGATACTCGAGGCCGCGTACCAGGTCGTCTACGCGTTCCACATGCCGGCGTTCATCATCATCTCCGGCTACTTCTCGCGCAGTTTCGACATGCGGCCGGACCGGCTCAAGCGCCTGATCACCGGCGTGGCCGTGCCGTACGTCATCTTCGAGACGGCCTACCCGCTCTTCAAGCGGTGGATCGACGACGACCCGGGGCAGGACATCAGCCTCCTCGACCCGTGGTACCTGACCTGGTTCCTGGTCGCGCTGTTCATCTGGCGGCTGACCACCCCCATCTGGAACATGGTGCGCTGGCCGCTGCCGCTCGCGCTCGGTCTCGCGATGCTGGCGACCGTCACCCCGGAGATCGGTGACGACCTGGACCTGCAGCGCGTCCTGCAGTTCCTGCCGTTCTTCGTGCTGGGCCTGGTGATGAAGCCCGAGCACTTCCACATGGTGCGCCGCCGTTCGGTGCGGATCGCCTCGGTACCGGTGTTCGCCGCCGCCCTGGCCGTCAGCTGGTGGGCCGTGCCGCGCATGAACACCGCGTGGTTCTACCACCGTGACGCCGCGCAGGAGCTGGGCGCGCCGTGGTGGGCCGGCCCGGTGATGGTGCTCGCGATGTTCGGCTGCTCGCTGGTGCTGACCGCCTGCTTCTTCGCCTGGGTGCCGCGCCGCCACATGTGGTTCACCGCGCTCGGCGCGGGCACGCTCTACGGCTACCTGCTGCACGGCTTCCTCGTGAAGGCCGGCGACTACCAGGGCTGGTTCGAGCCGAGCTGGATGCACCATCCGGCCGGGCAGATCGCCGCAACCGTCCTCGCGGCCGCCGTCGTGACGGTGCTGTGCACCAAGCCGGTGCAGCGCATGTTCCGGTTCGCGATGGAGCCGAAGATGGAATGGGCCTTCAAGCGGGACGCTGCCGAGCTCGCCCGCGAGCGCCAGAGCGCCGAGCGGCGCGAGCGCGAGAAGGTCAGCGCCTGAGCGCTCTCAGATCGCATCTCCCTGACCGAGAAGTGCGCGCATCCGTGCGTACTTCTCGGTCAGTCGCATGCGGGTGGCCTCGTCGAGGACCGCGAGGCGTTCCGGATCCGCGTTGTGCGCCAGGTCCGCCTCCTTCACCAGCGGCGCGCCCGGGGTGGCGAGGATGCGCGCGGCGTACGCCTCGGGCGGCTCCCCGGCCCGCTTGGTGACCGCGAGGACGATGTCCTTCGTACGGCTGCTCAGCGCGGCCTCGCGCAGCCACTGAGGCGAGAGGGCGTCGTCCTCGACGGCGTCGTGCAGCCAGGCCGCCGCGATCTGGTCCTCGTCGCCGCCCCGTTCCCGTACTCCCTCGGCCACGGCCCGCAGGTGTTCGGCGTAGGGCCGTCCCGCCTTGTCGGTCTGGCCGGCGTGCGCGGCGCGGGCGGTGGCCTCGACCTGGGCCAGGGTCAGCGGGGTGCGGGGAGTCTCGGTCACCGCTCCAGTGTCTCCCCGCGCAGCGCCGCCCGGGCGGGGAGGGTGGCCGCGGCCATGCCGAGAACGAGGATCGAGACGGCGAACGAGCCGTAGACCAGCGGGGGTATGTACGGCCCCTGGCCCGTCAGGCCCTTCATCATCGGGACGAGTGTGGCCAGGGCGATCGCCGTGCCGAGCGCGATGCCCGCGACGGCGACCAGGAGGGCTTCCCAGCGGACCATGCGCAGCACCTGGCGGCGAGTGGAACCGAGCAGACGGAGCGTGCCGAGTTCGCCGCGGCGGTCGAGGACCGTCATCACCAGCGTGTTGACGGCGGCGACGGCCGCGAAGCCGCCGAGTACGGCCGCCATCACCCGGTTCGCCCAGCCGTTGAGCTCGCGGTCGAGGGAGGCGGCGGTCGTGTAGTCGGCGCGGTCCTGGACCCGGCCGAGCGGTGCGAGTGCCTTCGCGGTGCCGCCCTTGACCCACAGTTCGGTGTCGAAGGACGAGCTGACGTGGCGGGCCAGGTCGGCGCTGTTCAGGGTGACCTGGGACAGGCCCATGCCGCGTCCGTACGTCGCCGCCACCAGCGGGGTGGCCCTGGTGCCGTCGGGCAGGTGGATGCGGACGCGGTCGCCGACCCGGACGTTCGCGTTGTCGGCGACGGAGGCGTCCAGCGCGATCTCCCCCGGTTTCAGGGTCAGTCGTCCCCGCTCGACGTCCAGGTCCTGTACGGCGGCCAGGGCGCGGGCGGTGCCCGTGACGCCCTGTGCGGAGACGGGTGTCAGGACGCCGGTGGCCCGGACGAGGACGGACGTCCTCAGCAGGCCGACGGCGGCGGTGACGTCGGGGGTCCGCTCGGCCCGTCGTACGGCCTCCGGGGGCAGGGCGCCCCGGTCGGCCGTGACGATGTGGTCGGCGACGATGCCCGCCCGCTGCTGTTCGCCGGTGACCCGGTCCTCGCTGGTGTGCAGGAAGACGAGGACGGAGGAGAAGGCCATGGCGAGCACGATCGGGGTGATCGCGGAGGCCAGACGCCGGGCGTTGGTACGGGAGTTGGCCGCGGCGAGCACGGCGGGGGCGCCTGCGCCGCGCAGCGGGAGTCCGAACAGGGCGGCGCAGGCGCGGGCGACCAGCGGGCCCAGCAGCGCCACGGCGAGCATGAACAGCATGACGACACCGAGGGCTGCGTTGGCCGCGTCCTCGCCGGTCGCCGAGGAGGCCAGGCCCGCGCACACGCAGCCGCCGGCCGCTGCCGCCACACCGAGCGGCGTGCGGATCCAGCCCGGGCGCAGCCGCTCCACGGACGCTTCGCTGAGCGCCTGGCCGGGCTTGATGCGCGAACTGCGGTGCGCGGCGACGTATCCGGCGAGCAGGGCGGTGACGAGGACCGTCCCGGCCGTGACCACGAGCGGGATCCAGGAGACGGCGAGGTCGACGGCCTCCGGGACGGCGCCCTTGTCCTTCAACTGGCCGAACCACCAGGCGGCCAGGGCGATTCCGGGCAGGCAGCCGAGCGCGCCCGCGACCGGGGCGACGAGCAGGGCCTCGGTGGCGATGGTGCGGCGGATCTGGCGCGGGGTGGTGCCGATGGCGCGCAGCAGGGCGAACTCGCGGGCGCGCCGGCCCACGGCGAGGGCGACGGTGCCGGCCGCGGTGAAGACGGCGACCAGGGTGGCGATGCCTCCGAAGGAGCCGCCGATTCCGGTGAGGACCTCCCTGGCCTCGGTGAGGAGGGGGTCCTCGACGACGCCCCGGTCGTCGCCGGTGTGGAGCTCGGCCCTGGCGCCCAGGGCGTGGGCGACCCGGGACTCGAGGGATCCGGTGCCGACGCCGGGCTCCGGGAGGACGGCGATGGTGTCGACGCGGTGCGGGTGTCCGGAGACGCGTACGGCCTCGGCGTCGGCGAACCAGACGGTGGGCTGCGCCGGGTCCCGCGCGTCCTGCGCTGACGTGGTTCCGGAGACGCGGTAGGTGCGGGCGCCCTCCGGGGTGGTCAGGGTGACGGAGTCGCCGACGGAGGCCCGCGGGCCCTGGGCGAGGACGACCTCGCCGGGGCCGGGGGCGCGCCCGGCGGTGAGGCGTTCGCCGGTGAAGGCGGTGGAGCCCCAGCCGTGGGCGGTGAGCGTGGCCCCGGAGGTGAGCACCGGGAAGGTGACGTCGGGGATCGCCGCACGGGCCCCGGGCACCGCGGCGGCCTTCGCCACCAGGGAGTCGTCGAGGCGGGCCCGGTCCGGCACGGCATCGCTCTCGTCCGGCTTCCCGGCCCGCTGCTCGGCGGCGGCCACCACGGGGACGTGCGCGTAGCGCCGGGGCGGGACCTCGGCGCGCACGCCCGTCTCCAGCAGGATGCCGCAGGCCGACACGATCGTCGCGGCCAGCATCAGGGCGACGAACGTGCCGACGAACGCGGCGGGGCGGAAGCGGATGGCCGCGCGGGCGAGGCCGTTGGGAACGAACATCAGGCTGCCGCTTCCGTGGGTGCCGCTGCCCTGCGGGGGCGCGCCGTGGTCAGGGAGGTCATCCGGGCGGCGATGCGGTCGACGTGGCTGCGGGCGGGAGGGGCGCCGTCGAGCCGGTGCGTCCCGGCGTCGCGGTCGAGGTGGTCGATGATCTCGCCGTCGGCCAGGAACAGGACGCGGTCCGCCCAGGCGGCGGCCGCCGGGTCGTGGGTGACCATGACGACCGTGGCGCCCTGGGCGTCGACGGACTGGCGGAGCAGGGCGAGGATCTCGGTGGCCGTGGTGGTGTCCAGGGCGCCGGTCGGTTCGTCCGCGAAGACGACGTCGGGGCGGGTGACCAGGGCACGGGCGATGGCCACGCGCTGCTGCTGGCCGCCGGAGAGCTGGCCCGGACGACGGCGGGCCTTGTCCGCCAGGCCGACCCGGGCCAGGACCTCGGCGGCACGGCGGCGGTCGGGACGGTGGCCGGCCAGGCGCATCGGGAGGACGACGTTCTGCTCGACCGTGAGGGACGGCAGGAGGTTGAAGGCCTGGAAGACGAAGCCGATGCGGGTGCGGCGCAGCGCGGTGAGCTTGTTCTCCTTCATGCCGGTGATCTCCGTGCCGCCCAGGCGGACCGCGCCCGCCGTGGGACGGTCGAGACCTGCCGCGCACTGGAGGAACGTGGACTTGCCGGAGCCCGAAGGGCCCATCACCGCGGTGTAACTGCCGTGCCGGAGCGTGAGGTCGATGCCGCGCAGGGCGTGGACGGCGGTGCGACCGCGGCCGTAGCGCTTGCGGACGCCGTGCAGTTCTACGGCCCAGTCGCCTGCCATGTCTGTCCTTCCGGATCCGTGTCGCTCGTTCGCCGTGCGGCGTTCGCCGGCGATGTCTCGAACGTACGGAAGCGGAGGGTGCGCGGACCATGAGGACGACCGCCGAACCGACCTGGGGAAAACCCCACCTCAGCGGGGAACGGCCGCCGCCGTCGGGCCCTCTCGGCAGATCAGCAGCAGGGCCCGGTCGTCGTTGACGTCCTTGGCCACCGCCTCGATGAGGTGCCAGGCGGCGCCGTGGAAGCCGCCGGCCACATAGCGGTCGGCCTCGCCGGTGAGGCGGTCGATGCCCTCGACGATGTCACGGTCGGAGGTCTCCACCAGGCCGTCCGTGAACAGCATCAGCACGTCGCCCGCGCGCAGCGAGCCCTTCACGGGGTCGAACTGGGCGCCGTCGTACACACCGAGGAGCGGGCCCTCGGCCGCCTTCTCCTCCCAGCGTCCGGTGCCCGCGCTGAGCTGCAGGCCCGGCGGATGCCCGGCGGAGTAGAGCTCGTAGTCGCCGGAGTCCAGGTCGAGGACCAGGTGGATGGAGGTGGCGAAGCCCTCGTCCCAGTCCTGCCGGAGCAGATAGCCGTTCGCGGCGGGGAGGAAGGCGTGCGGCGGGAGGGAGCCCAGCAGGCCGCCGAACGCGCCGGACAGGAGCAGGGCGCGGGAGCCCGCGTCCATGCCCTTGCCGGAGACGTCGGTGAGGACGACCTCGAGCGTGCGGCCGCCGTTGGTGCGGGCCGCCACCACGAAGTCGCCCGAGAAGGACTGGCCGCCCGCCGGGCGCAGCGCCATCTCCTGGTGCCAGCCGCCCGGCAGGTCGGGGAGCTGGCTCTGCACCCGGATGCGTTCACGCAGGTCGAAGAGCATGGTGCCGCCGCGCCGCCAGGGCACACCGACCCGGCTGCGGAACTGGGCCAGCAGCAGGCCGAAGAAACCGCAGGCCGCGACCACGAGCACGATGCCCGGAGTGACCCTGGAGGGCCCCTCCGTGTACGGGCCCAGTTGCACCGACTCCACGATCAGGGCCGTGGCCGCCGCCGCGTACAGACCGAGCAGGCTGGCAGGGCGCAGCACCAGGCCGCCCACGACGACGGGCAGGACGAGGGCGGCAGGCGAGAACCACACCGAGTTCCCCAGCGTCGCCGCCGCGATCAGCGGGACGGTCAGGAGCAGACCGGCCAGGGCGATCCAGTCCGAGCCGTCGCCGCGGAAGTAGTCCACGGCGGCTCGGCGCACGCCGACGCGGGCCCGGTGCCACTGCTTCTTCAACCGGGCCGTGAACGTGTCGGCTTCCGCGCGCCGCTCTCGTCCTGATGCCATTAGTTCGGGACCCTATCCATCGGACCGGCTGCTTGGCACGGGAGGTCCTACTTGTCCCCCGTCCGAGGGCCGACTTCACAGTGAACTTCACAGCGCGCCGTCCCGCCGCCACCTGGGAGAAATTCCCTCGCCCGTCCCGCATTGCCCTGGTAGGCATGGTCCATGGCGACTGACGCGACCGGCTCCGCGACCGACCTGCGGGTGCTGCGGCGGGACGATTGGGACAAGTGGTACGACACCCTGATCCGGGGCTTCGGCGGGGTGCCGGAGTCCGCCGAGGAACGGGAGTTGTGGAACTCGCTGACCGAGATCGACCGTTCTCTCGGCGTCTGGGACGGGGACGAGTGCGTGGGGACGGCCGGGGCGTTCGGCTTCCGGCTCACGGTGCCCGGCGGCGCCTCGGTGCCGGTCGCGGGCGTCACCATGGTCAGCGTGGCCGCCACACATCGCCGGCGCGGGGTTCTGACGTCGATGATGCGGCGGCAACTGGACGACGTCCGTGCCTGGGGTGAGCCGCTGGCCGTGCTCACCGCCTCCGAGCCGGCGATCTACGGCCGGTTCGGATACGCGAGCGCCACCTTCCAGTTGAACGCCGAGATCGACACCACTCGGGTGCGGCTCACCTCGCTGCCGGCGGGCGCGGATGACGTACGCGTGCGGTACGCCGATCCGGCCGATGTCCTCGATGTGTGCGAGGCGGTGTACGCCCGGCTGGTTCCGTCGCGGCCCGGGATGCTGGCCCGGCAGCCCGGCTGGGAGCGGCTCGGGCTGCTCGATCCGGAGGGCGAGCGCGAGGGGGCGTCGCCGCTGCAGTGCGTCCTCGCCGAGCGGGACGGCGAGACCGTCGGGTACGCGCGGTATCGCGTCAAGCCGAGCTGGGAGACCGCCGGGCCCGAAGGCACGGTGATTCTGGAGGCCTCGGCCGCGCTGGACCCCGCGGCGGACGCGGCGCTGTGGCGGTTCCTGATCGGCATCGACCTGACGTCGTCGCTGGTGGTGCGGGGGCGGCCGGTGGACGACGCGTGGCGGCACTGGGTGTCCGACATGCGGCGGTGCAAGCCGTGGTTGCGGGATTCGCTGTACGTACGTCCGGTGGAGCTGGGGGCCGCGCTGGAGGCGCGGACGTATCAGGCGCCGGTGGATGTGGTGTTCGAGGTGGAGGACGCGTTCTGTCCCTGGAACGCCGGGCGTTGGCGCCTCAGCGGGGACGCGAAGGGGGCGTCCTGTGAGCGTACGGCGGATGCGGCGGATGTCGCCCTGTCCGTACGGGAGTTGGGCGCGGCGTATCTCGGGGGTGTGTCGCTGGCCTCGTTGGGGGCGGCGGGGCGGGTGCGGGAGATGCGGCGGGGGGCGTTGGCGGAGGCCTCGCTGGGGTTCGGGGCCGATGTGGCGCCGTGGTTGCCGCACGGCTTCTGAGGTCGGGGGTACGTGAAGTCGGGCGTGCTCAGGGGCGTTGGCAGGTCGGGCACCAGAAGAGGTTGCGGGCGGCGAGGTCGGCGGTGCGGATCTCTGCGCCGCAGAGGTGGCAGGGCTGGTCGGCCCTGCGGTAGACGTACACCTCGCCGCCGTGGTCGTCCACGCGGGGTGGACGGCCCATCGCCTCCGGGGTGTGTTCCGGGCGGACGGTGTCGATGCGGTTGTTGCGGACGCCCTCGCGCATGAGCTCGACCAGGTCGGTCCAGATCGCGTGCCACTCGGGCGGGGTGAGGTCCTTGCCGGTGCGGTACGGGTCGATGCGGTGCCGGAAGAGGACCTCCGCGCGGTAGACGTTTCCTACGCCCGCGATGACCTTCTGGTCCATGAGGAGGGCGGCGATCGTCGTACGGCTGCGGGCGATACGGCGGTACGCGGTGTCCGGGTCGGCGTCCTCGCGGAGGGGGTCGGGGCCGAGGCGGTCGTGTATCGCCTGCTTCTCCGGGGGTGTGATCAGGGCGCAGGTGGTGGGGCCTCGGAGGTCCACGTACGTGGTGTGGTTCGCGAGGCGGAGGCGGACGGTGTCCGTGGGTGGGGGCGCGGGGGCCGGGCCGAAGGTGACCTTGCCGAAGAGGCCGAGGTGGATGTGGATCCAGTCGGTGTCGCGGAAGCCGAGGAAGAGGTGTTTGCCGTGGGCTTCGGTGTGGGTGAGTTCCGTGCCGGTGAGGAGGGTGGCGGCGTCGGTGAACTTGCCCTGGGGGCTGGTGGTTCGGGGGGTTGTGCCGAGGAAGGCGGCGGCGTAGTCCTGGGCCAGGCGGTGGATGGTGTGGCCTTCCGGCACGGGTTCTCCCTGTGATCGTCGCCGCGGGGCTCCGCCCCGGACGGAGCTTTCCCACCCACCCACCCGAAGCAGTTCGTCAAAAGGATGAGGTCGAAGGGCATCGGGGCTCCGCCCCGGACCCCGGCGGGGACTGCGTCCCCTGCACTCCCTCGCGGGGCTCCGCCCCTGCACCCCGCCGGGGGCTGACCCCTCCTGAGCCCCGCCGGAACTGCGCCCCCTGCACCCCGCCGGGGGCTGCCCTCTCCTGAGCCCCGCCGGAACTGCGCCCCCTGAGCCCTGCCGGGGGCTGGGGCCCCTGGTGCCACAGCCAGGGGCTGAGTCCTGCCCCGCGCAGGGCTCGAGCCCTTGATCTGCGGCCGACTCGGCCCTGGTCTCGCAGCGCGCCTGAGCTGTGCCCGAGTCGAGGTCGCGGCGGAACCGTGTGGGGCTTGCGCCCCAGCTGTAGCCCGAAGCCGCAGGTCGGGGCTGCGTCCACCCAGGAACGTGCCTGGTGTCAGGTGCTCAGGCGTCGGGGCCCTGCTGAGGGTGGTGGGAGGGGATGGCCGGGAGGGTGCCCGCCGTTTCGTACTCGTTGAGCATGTCGATTCGACGGATGTGACGTTCGTCACCGGAGAACGGTGTCGCGAGGAACGTCTCGACGAAGGCCGTCGCCTCGTCCTGCGCGTGCATGCGCGCGCCCACGGCGACGACGTTGGCGTTGTTGTGCTGGCGGCCGAGGGCCGCCGTCTCCTCGCTCCAGGCGAGGGCCGCGCGGACGCCCTTGACCTTGTTCGCCGCGATCTGCTCGCCGTTGCCGGAACCGCCGATGACGACGCCGAGCGCGTCGGGGTCCGCGGCCGTCCGCTCCGCGGCGCGGAGGCAGAAGGGCGGGTAGTCGTCCTGGGCGTCGTAGATGTGCGGGCCACAGTCGACGGGGTCGTGACCCGCCGCCTTCAGCCAGTCGACGAGGTGGTTCTTGAGTTCGTAGCCGGCATGGTCCGAGCCGAGGTACACGCGCATGGGATGAGTGTGACACGGGTGTTTCGGGGAAAGCGCGCGGGGTGGCGCTCATGAAAACGTGAGGCGAATGTGAGCCGCATTACGGAACCTCAGGAAAACCTCAAGTAACAATCTGGATTCAAAGGTTCTCGAAAACGTTCGCCTCAGATTCACTGGACCGGCTCGTACACCCGCTCGTACGAGGACCCGTACACCGTCATGCCGCGACACACCCCGTTCGTACGGCTCGTGCGGCTTCGTACGGAAGAACAGCTCCCCGGCGCAAAGGAAATCCGTTCCATGACCTCGCAGCCGACATTGAAGACGACCGGAAACGACCCCGGAGGCCCCGGAGAACCCGGCGGACCGGACGGCAGCTCCGGACTGCAGGCCGGGCTCAAGAACCGGCACCTGTCGATGATCGCCATCGGTGGTGTCATCGGAGCCGGGCTCTTCGTGGGGTCCAGCTCCGGTATCGCCACCGCAGGCCCCGGCATCCTCCTGTCGTACGCCCTCGTCGGCACGCTCGTGGTGCTGGTGATGCGGATGCTCGGCGAGATGTCGGCCGCCAATCCGACCTCGGGTTCCTTCTCCGCGCACGCCGACCGGGCGCTCGGCCCCTGGGCCGGTTTCTCCATCGGCTGGCTGTACTGGTTCTTCTGGGTCGTGGTGCTCGCGGTCGAGGCGACCGCCGGTGCCGTGATCCTGGAGGGCTGGATCCCGGCCGTGCCACAGTGGGCCTGGGCCCTGATCGTGATGCTGGTGCTCACCGCGACCAACCTGGTCTCCGTGGGGTCGTACGGCGAGTTCGAGTTCTGGTTCGCGGGGATCAAGGTCGTCGCGATCGCCGCGTTCATCGTCATCGGCGGTCTGGCCGTCTTCGGGCTGCTCCCGGGTGTCGACAGCGAACAGGCCGGGTTGAGCAACCTCACCCAGCACGGCGGCTTCCTGCCCCATGGCGCCGGCGCCATCCTCACCGGTGTGCTCCTGGTCGTCTTCTCCTTCATGGGCAGCGAGATCGCCACCCTGGCCGCCGGTGAGTCCGAGAACCCGCAGCAGGCCGTCACCAAGGCCACCAACAGCATCATCTGGCGAGTCGGCGTCTTCTACCTCGGTTCGATCTTCGTCGTGGTGGCCCTGCTGCCGTGGGACAGCAAGTCCATCACCGACGACGGCTCCTACGTCGCCGCGCTCGAATCTCTCAGCATTCCGCACGCCGGTCAGATCATGAACTTCATCGTGCTGACCTCGGTGCTGTCCTGTCTCAACTCCGGTCTCTACACCGCCTCCCGCATGGCCTTCTCGCTCGGCCAGCGCGGTGACGCGCCGAAGTCCTTTGCCCGCACGACCGGCAACGGCGTGCCGCGGACGGCGATCCTCGCCTCCGTCGCGTTCGGCTTCGTCGCCGTCTTCTTCAACTACAAGTTCCCGGACTCCGTCTTCCTCTTC
Organism: Streptomyces sp. NPDC056948; assembly: GCF_042674225.1. Classification (NCBI taxonomy): domain Bacteria; kingdom Bacillati; phylum Actinomycetota; class Actinomycetes; order Kitasatosporales; family Streptomycetaceae; genus Streptomyces; species Streptomyces sp. NPDC056948. Next base: position 3,690 of record NZ_JBHUQX010000154.1, on the reverse strand, counting down.
CTGGTGAACTCCAGCGGCGCGGTCGCCCTGTTCGTGTGGCTGGTGATCTGCTTCTCCCAGCTTCGGATGCGGAAGATCATCCAGGCGGAGGCGCCGGAGAAGCTCGTGGTCAAGATGTGGCTGTACCCGTATCTGACCTGGGCGACGGCCGGACTGATCGTGTTCATCCTCGGTTACATGCTCACCGACACCGAGCACGACGGGCGCAAGACCATTCTGCTGTCGCTGCTCGTGGCGGCCGTGGTGCTCGTCATCGCCTTCGTGAAGCAGCGGGGCCGGGGCCGGCGTGACGCCGAAGCCGCGCAGGTCCAGGTTCAGGACGAGGGCCGGGACGAGGTCTCGGCCGGCTGACCGGCGGGCGCTCGCCTCTTCGTTGTGTGGGGCCTGCGGTGCGTGTTCCTCTTTCAGGACGCGCGCCGCAGGTCCCTTTTTGTGTCCCCTTGTGTCCCCTTGTGTCCCTACAGCACCGTGAAGCTGGCCTTGACCTTCTCGTAGGTGCTCAGGGCCTCCTCCTCTATCCCCGACTGGTACCAGGTGTTGACCTGGTACGACTTGCCGCCCACGTTGAAGCCGAGCAGACGGGCGTGCCAGCGGACGCCCTCCAGCGTGAAGGTGTACTCCCAGACCACCGCCGGGTGCCCGCGGAACGTCGTCTCCTCCAGGCGGATCTTGCGGTAGTCCTGGCCCTGGTGGGCGTTGCGTTCCGAGGTCTGCCAGGTCTCCAGGAGGTCGCCGCGGGCCAGGGCCGACTTGCCGACCAGTTCCTGGGCGCCGTCCGGGGAGGTGTAGTGCACCTCCGCGCCCGTCTTCACGTCCCGCCGCCAGCCGTCCGGTGTCGCCCAGGCGAACCCGCCGGCCTCCCGGCGCGTGCCCGGCGGCAGGCTCTGCGGCCGGGACGTGCCCTCGACGGTGGATGTCGGTGCGGGTGTGGGTGTGGATTTGGGTGTCGGGGTGGTGCCGGTGGTGGGGGGTGCGGAGGCCGAGGAGCCTGCGCGGGTGTCGTCGTCGCCCGGGGAGCCGGAGGACGTCGCCAGCAGGATTCCCACGGCGGCGCCCGCGGTCGCGACCGTGGCCGCCGCGGCGGCGAGCATCGTACGGCGGTGACCTGCGCGGGGGCGGGATACGGCCGGGACCGCGGGGCCGGGGAGTTCGCCCGGCGGCATCGGGGAGGGCGGCGGTGTGGGGTGGGGGCGGCACTCGGTTGCTGCCTGCGCGCGCGTGAGGGAGACGGGGCTCGGGCTGTGAGTGGTGCCGGCGCGGCTGCCGGAACGGGCCGTGTTCGGCTGCGTCTTCGCGGCGGCTTCCGTGGGGGGAGCGGTGGCGGCCGCGGGGTGGTGGTCGGGGAGTTGGCGTGGGGTCGCGTCCAGGACGGGGGCGGGTTGGCGGGGGTCCGGCGGCGCGGCTTGCGCGTGGGCGGGGGTGGGTGATTGCGGTGGGGTGGGGGCGGATCGCCGCTCCTTCTCAGGCTCCGGTTCCGTAGCGCGTTGCTGGTCCTGCTCGGGCTCCGGTTGCGGGATGCGGTGCTGGTCCGGTTCCGGAATGCGTTCCGGCGCAGGTTCCGGTTCCGTGCCCGGGTCCGGTTTCGTGCCCGGGTCCGGGTCCGGGTCCGGGTCCGCGTCCGCGTCCGCATCCAGGTCCGGCCTCGGTTCCGGTTCAGCCCGCTCCGGTGCCCGATTCTGCCCCGGAGCAGCCGTCGGCTGGTCCGGCTCCGGCTCCGGTTCCCGCTCCGGCCGTTCCTGCTCAAGGCCCCCTCCCCCCAAGGTGTCCTCGAGGCCCGCCGCCCCCCACCCCACCGACACCGTCGGTGTGGGGACCGGGAACGCCACCGCTTCCAGGGCCGTTTCCAGGTCGTCCAGGTTCGGGCGGGTCGACGGGTCCTTTTCCAGGAGGGCCGTCAGGATGTCGCGCAACGGGCCGGAGGCGGCGGGGAGTTCGGGTTCCTCGTAGAGGACCGCGTGCAGGGTTGCCAGCGTGGTGTCGCGGGAGAAGGGGGAGCGGCCGCCCAGGGCCGCGCAGAGGGTCGCGCCGAGGGACCAGTTGTCGGAGGGCGGGCCCTGTGGGCGGCCGGAGATGCGCTCGGGGGCCATGTAGTCGGGTGAGCCGACCAGCATTCCGACCATCGTGAGTGCCTTGGCGTCCTGGATCGCGGCGATGCCGAAGTCCGTGAGGACGACGCGCCGTTCAGGGGAGCCAGGGCCCGGGACCTGGCCGGAACCCGTGCCGCCGCGGCGTCCTGGTCCGGCCGGCCCGACCGCGTTCTCCACCAGGACGTTCCCGGGCTTGATGTCCCGGTGCAGGACGCCCCGCGCATGCACCTGCCGCAGCGCCGCGACCAGGCCGAGCCCGATCCGGGCCGTCTCGCCGGGGCCCAGGGGGCCGTCCTCCGCGAGGATCCGTTCGAGGGAGCGGCCGGCCACCAACTCCATGACGATCCACAGGCGTTCGCCCTCGTCGACCACGTCGTAGACCCGTACGACGTTGGGGTGGTCGATGCGGGCCGTGGCCCTGGCCTCGCGCAGGGTGCGTTCGCGGCGCGTCCTGTTGTCCTCCGCGTCGATGCCGTCGATCCGCATTTCCTTGACGGCGACCGGCCGGTCGAGTATTTCGTCGGCGGCTCGCCACACCCGCCCCATTCCCCCCTGGCCGATACTTTCGACCAACCGATAGCGCCCCGTCACCAATATCCCTGGAACACCGCCGCTATTCGCATTCCCCGGCAATCCGCTGCACCCCCTCCACGACGCCGCGACCGTCTCCAGTGAAACACAACGGTCACACTTCGCGCCGTACCAGGATAGTGCGGCGAAATCTTGTGGTACCTCTTTCAGTGCTGCGAATTCAGGCGCAGCCAGGGGGACACAAGGGGGGCGAACATGAGTTCTCGTCGTACGGCCGTGGTCGTGGGACCGCTGGTCGCGGCATCATTCTCGGCGATGCTGATCCTTTCCGGCACCGCCGGGGCGGAGGACGGAGGGCCCGCAAGCAGCGAGGGGGGAAAGGCAGTCGACGAAGCGCCGTCGGGCGTGAAGCTCACCACGCTGCTGCCCGAGAAGATCTCGGTCGACAACGGTTCGAAAAAGACGGCGATTACCGCCACCGTGAAGAACGAGGGGAGCAAGGACAGCGGGAAGATCAGGCTGCTGGTCGTCGGATTCGACGGGCTTGTGGTCAAGAACGTCGAGGGCTGTTCCGCGATACCCGAGAACGGCCTTCCGGAGGGTTCGAACAGCGGTTTCGCCTGCCCCGTGGACAATCTCGCGGCCGGTAAGTCGAAGTCGTATGCCGTCGACGCGACGTACGACCTGAGCAAGGCCGGAAAGATCTGTCTGCCCGTCCAGACCAGCGACGGGAAGAAGACGTTCTGGCAGCAGGGCCCGGTGCCGTTCGGCACGACCAACCCGTCGCCGGACGCCCCGGCCACGCCCCTGCTGCTCGGTACCGACAACAAGCCGGTGTCCCCGGGCGGCAAGAAGTCCCCGGGCGGCAAGGAGTTGGCGGAGACCGGTCCGGCACGTGATCTGCTGCCGTTGGGCGCGGCCGGGGCCTCGCTGCTCGCGGCGGGCGCGGCCGGAATGTGGTGGTCAAGCCGGCGGGTGCCGGGGCGTCAGGAGGGCTGAACCGGCCGCGACGGTGCCGGGAACGGGGCCATGACGCACGAGAGGCTCGCCGGGCCGAGGGAAACACCCCCTC